>CACYBU010000088.1 GCA_902772665.1 uncultured Methanobrevibacter sp.
ACTTCCGGCTACCGAACCCGGGAGTCTGACTGCAACTTTAACTTTTTCAAACCTGATTGGAATGAGTGGTTTGATTGCCTTAAGGGCAGACTGAACCTGCCGGTCAACTGAAGTGAATGGATCGAATTTAACCTTTGCCTCATCACATGCGTTTTCGATTCTTTGAACAGGGTGAGGCAATCCTGTTTGAGGATTTATTGCTTCTCTTGCTATTTTGTTTATAACAAGTTTTCTTTTATCCTCCTGCATTTTTCTTTTCTGTTCCGCAGTTAACTGAACAGTTCCTTTTTCCAGTATAATTCTTGAAACTTCAATTGGATCAGTAGTTTCGAATATTTTATTCATGGCTTCATCGGAAGCCTTGTCTCCTTTTTTGGAGTCTTTAAAAATATCTTCAACGGCTAAAAGATCTTCAATGGCAACATCTGGTCCATCAGGGTTTCGAAAATCTGCTGCTAAATCCGGATCAACCAAAATTTCAAAATGTTCGCCGCAATAGTCATATTTAGCAATTATAGCTTCATCAATATTTACCATTAAAGCATCCCCAAACTAATATAATTTAAGAAAACAATTATTCTTCGTCCTGTGAATCTTCATCATCTTCACTTTCTTCCTCATCATCTGCAAGTACGTCATCAATGTATTTTTGTACCTCTTCCTGAGAAAGTTTAAAGTATTTTTCATCTTCAAGTTTTATAACTGCAATTTCAACATTGTTTGCAGTTGTATCATGGTCGGTTGCCTCGTTAATTGCAGTTAATGCCAGTTCAATAGCACCATCTAAGGTTAAGTTATCTTCATATTTGTCTTCAAATATTGTCATTGCAGTGGATCTTCCGGATCCTATTGCAGTTGCCTTGTATTCAATTAAAGCTCCACTAGGGTCAGTTTCGAATAATTTACAACTGCCATCATATATTCCTCCAATGATTAAAGCCGAACCAAATGGTCTTACTCCACCATTTTGAGTGTATAACTGAAGCATGTCACATAATTTTTTAGATAAACTGGTGACACGAATCGGTTCACTATAGGTGATTTTATTGATTTGAGCTTCGACTCTTGCTCTTTCAACCAATGCTCTTGCATCGGCCACAAGACCTGAAGTGGCTGCACCGATATGTTCATCTATCTTAAATATTTTTTCAATAGATGATGCTTCAACCAGTTTTGAAGTTGTTCTTTTATCTACAGCTAAAACTATACCTTCTGAACTTTTTACACCTATAGATGTAGTTCCTCTTTTAACAGCTTCTCTTGCATATTCTACTTGGAATAGTCTTCCATCTGGGCTAAATACAGTAATTGCCCTATCATATCCAGCATTTTGTAAAGGTTGCATATTAATACCTCTTTTTTTATAATTTATTTAATAAAATTTATTGATTCAACAACTTAAAAAAAAAAAATAAAACCAAATCTCCATGAAAAGGTAAATTTAATTTTAAAAACTGTTATGCAGTATATTAAAATATTTTTTTATTCTTTTTTTCCATAAATCCAATTGATATTTATGCTAATTATTTATTTATAAAGTTTTCTATTTTAAAATAACAAAAAGTTATTAAATAAATCTCTGTGATGCCCGGATTGTTCCGGACAAACCAATTGTTGTAACTGAAATTCTTGTTCCATTATACATATTTGCAAGTGCAAGAGATGATCTGACCTCACTTACAAAATCTCTCTGACACCTTACAATCGCCTTATAATGATAATAATCATCGGTTTTTGTGATTTCATAAAATTTCATGACCCATAAATTAAAGTTGGAGGTAATAGACTCCCCTTTAAACCTGATACAGGCATCCCATATAACTGTAACCAAATTATCCTTTGTGATTGGTGATTCTATCTTAATGTCAAGTGTGAGATATCTGTTGTTTTTTCGAAGTGTCGGAGGCAAAACCTTAAGCTTCATCATCAACCCTCCTGACTCCACTGAAAATCATACTGCCACGGTTTTCATTGAACTTCAGGATGTTGCCTGCAGTTTCAAAAGACCTGTTAATCTCATCCCCCGTCAGGCCAGTCTGACTGAAAACAGATATGAAATCATGTGTGGTTCTGATGTCAAAAACTGACTCCGCTCTTGAAGAAAGAATCATCGGAAAATCAAATTTCCTGTATAAAGTATAAATGTCTCTGAAATTTGAAATCAACTTGGCTCTTGGTGCAAGATAACTTCTTAAAACATCCTTAAAACATAATTCAACTGCAACATTATTCTTTACCGCTTCCTTTGAAAGCACATGATTCAGACCGCTGTCATATCTTTTAAGGTATGGTCTTGATAAAACGTCAATCTTTACATTTTCCAGAACTGCCCGATTTACTTTTAAATCCCCTCCAATAACTGAGATGCAGGCAACACTATTTCTAAATTTATTTGTAAATTTTCTTATTTCATTAATGTTTGTTGATTTTATCTCAAGAGTATAGTCAAAATTAATTGTATCTCCCAAATCATCCGCCAAATCCTTTCTTAAATCCAGAGCATCAGCAAAATCATTTTGATTATATGAAAAGTTAATATGGTTCCATCCATATTCGAAAGCCTGCCTGGCAAGTTTTAAATTATTTTCCAAGCTACTTCCCTTAATATTTAAATCAAAAAACATAGTAATTATTTTATTGTTTCCATATATTAATAATTTATCAAAAAAAAATTGGATAAGTGATAAATGAATCACTTACTGATATATGTAAAATTTCACTTCCCAACTCACAGTTTCATAATAATCAATTGTGAACAGTTCATCAGAAGAGGATTCATATGTAAATGAATCTGATCTTGTTTCAACAGCACTTGTTGAACCCCAATCCACTCCACCTGATTCACCATTGGAACCTGAAACATACAAATGGTTTGTTGCATAGTTTTTAATAGGAAAAGCGGAAAGTTCCACTTTTATTTTGCCCGGAGGGACAGTGATGCTCTGGGAACCTGAACCTGAACCAGAGTAACTTCCAATTGACATCCACGATTTGTCATTCAAGGATTCTGAACTGTCAGAAGACGAAATCATTTTTGTTTTAGCACCATCATCGGACTCATCACCTTGTGAATCATCATCAATACTGTCGAAAGTGTTGTCACTTTCTATATCCCTATCTTGAAGTGAATTTGAGGATATGTTAAAAGCTAGATAACCAATAGCTGCAACCAGAACAATTATAACAATAATCAATACAACAATTACATATTTTGAACTGTTATTACTGTTTCTATTATCATCTGCCGGTAGCTGGTTTAATGAGCTACCACATTTTGTGCAGAATTTTGCTTTGTCCTTATTTTCAAAACCACATTTTTTACATTTCATGTAAATCAAAAAAATTATTTTATATATTAATATTTTTAGCACAACTCATTTTTAATAATTTACTTATTTAACATTAATTTTTAATTTAGACAATTTCATACATATTCCCCGAACAGTATTTAAAATTAGCACATATCAGAAATGAATATCTAAACAATATTACATTTTATCATATCATTAATTGGTTAAACAGTGTTTAAAATAATTATACGATGTTATAAAATATTTTATAGTATAAAAAATATATAGTATTTTATGGTAAAAGAGAGCGATGAACTTTTGAAACTAACTTCATATGTTCAAATTTCAAAATACCGAGAAAAAACATTAAAATCTATTGGAAATGATGTTAAAATCCCAACAAATATCGCAAAAGATAGTGGAATTAGAACTAATCATATTTCAAAAGTTCTGAGTGAATTGAAAAGTAAAGATATTGTTGAATGTATTAATGAAGAGGCTCGTAAAGGAAGGTTATACAGACTAACCGATACTGGTAAAGACGTATTAGAAACTATTAAAAATAAAGAGGAAAAATGAAAAACAAGATTAATTCAAATTTATTCCTTCTTTAATACTTTCTAATTCTTTTCTTGCTTCCACAGAATTTTCTTTTATAATATCATATAATAAATTTAAAATAATTTTATTTTTAAGTTCTAAAGGTAAACAATCATTTGTTTCAGCAAAAATTGATTCATAATTTGAGGATATTGAATCCATTCTGTATTGAATCTTAATTTCTTCTCTAAGCCCATTATCAATGTATTTTTCCAGATAAACAATAATTTCATTGGCAAAACTGTTTCCCAAAATCACCATGCTTTCGAGAGATTCTTCGTCGAGATTTGAATTTTGAACAAGAGTATTGAATGATCCGTAATTCTGATATCCGTATGGAATGAATCTTCCCTCAACAGTGTGCGCACAGTACTCATTCATTATTTTAAACTCAGGAAGTGTTATGAAATACCATATGAAACTTTGAAGTGTTGGAGATGGATTTACTTTTAAGATTTTGCACATCAGGCTTTCAATAATAGAGAACAATAAGTAATGAGCAAGTTCATGAATTATGGTTGCGATTTGAACCGAATCCGACAGTCTGTCATCATAATAGATATTGTTATCCAGAAATATGTATCCTCTTTCATAACCTCTGGATTTTGGTTTGCATTCTGTAAAAATGCTTGCAAGACTTATTATTTTATTTTTAGTTGAATTTCCCCAAATGTCAATGTATTCTGCTCGCATGAATATGTTTGACAATATTTCAAGATATTCCTCATCTGCAATTTCAGCATTCAGCATCAGATTTTCATTATATTCGCTGAATAATGTATCAAAATCATCAATTGTTATCGGATTAATCTGTTTTCCGCATCTTATACAAAATGTATCATAGTTCATGTTGGATTTTCCACAGAAAGGACAGACATGTTCTGAAACAAATTTATTACCACAGTGTGTGCAATAATTGTTCTCCTTGAAATTCCATGTTCCACATATATCACAAACTCTCAAAAAAAATCACTACCTAAACATGCTTTTTAAACTTTTTACCATTCGATTAATTGAAGTTTTATGTATTAGAATTCTTTTAATATTTT
Source organism: uncultured Methanobrevibacter sp. (assembly GCA_902772665.1). Classification (GTDB taxonomy): domain Archaea; phylum Methanobacteriota; class Methanobacteria; order Methanobacteriales; family Methanobacteriaceae; genus Methanocatella. The sequence continues at coordinate 4,940 of CACYBU010000088.1, forward strand.
TTCCGCAATTGGGACAGAAATCCACATCCCAACTTAAAATTTCTCCGCATGAACAGATGATTCTTGTTTTGATTGTTTTTTGAGGGTTCAAAGGTCTGTCACAGTTTTCACAAAACTTATAGCCGGGACTGTTTTTATGTCCGCAGACGCAGACTATTTTTTTGTCTTCCCATTTCAGGTTATTTCCGCATTCAATGCAGAAATCAGATGTGCTTTCATTTATGCATGAGCAGGTGCATAATATGGCAATGTCATTTTGACTGCCATAATTCATTAAAGGCAACCCACAATTTTTACAGAATTGCGAATACTTTTCATTTTCCTGACCGCAAAAACAAAATACTGAATCCTTATGCTCAAGGTTGAAATTACTGTAATTGTCATATATATGAGATGAATCCTGTTTTAATTGTTTTCCACATTGTTCGCAGAAGACGTTTTCCTTAGAGTTGATTGCTCCGCATTGGCATAAAACATTGCCCATGGAAAATTCTGGTTTGGATTCTTTTTTAAAAATCTTTGAAAACCTTCCGGGATTTCTTTTTGCCCCACACATATAGCAGTACTCATTGTTGATTTCATTGAGATATCCGCAGGAGCAGATTTCATACCGGAAATCCTGTCTTTTGGAATTGATATAAGGTGAAAAGTCAATGTCAAAATCAAAAAAACCAATATTGTGGACAGGCGGAACCAACATACAAACTTCATATTCTGTAGTGTAGCTTGTTTTAAGACCGCAAACCACACAATACGGTTCGTTTGGCAGTATTCTGTGACCGCATTTTCTACAGTAGTTTCCCAGATGCATTTTTTTATCCTTTTTTAGATAATGACTGTATTTCTTCAACAACTTTATATAACACTTCATCACCGAGTCCTTCAATATATTTTATGGAACCGGCACATTCATGACCTCCTCCGTCAATACCTGCCTGTGGAATCTTATTAATCATTTCAGATACTATTTCATTGACATTAAATCCATACTGTTCGTTAACGGCATCTGTTGCTCGGAATACTCCAAAGTCAGGCCCATGGCCCAATGTTACAATCGGCTTATCCTCTCCCAACTGCTTTATTACATGGTCATGGACAAAACCACAGGTTTTTCCAGGAGCCGGGAACGTGAATTTATGTGCGAATTTTTCAACGTCAAGAAGGTTAAAGTAAATTCCGTTTTCAAGCTGTGTCTGTTTGATATTCGGAAGGGCTGCCCTAAGCTGAGTATCAATTCTTTTTTGATATTCATTATATAACGCATTGATCATTTTTCTATGTTTGTCAATGTTGTCAACAGCCAGAATAGTATCCATTATACCTCTTCCATTCATAAATCTCAGGAAATATGCTTCAAAGTCAACACATTCGGCTACTTTTGCAAGGTGTTCTTTTGAATAGCCTTTTTCGGCAGCCAGTTTAAGATACTGATAAACTTCACCGCATTCCGCACGATCCCCCAATGCCGCAATTGCAGGTAAATGTTTAATCAGGTCTCTAACACTCGGATTTATAATGTGTGCCACTTCAGTTGCAAGGCAACCTGCAGTCAGCTGTGAATCTCCGCCTACAAGGTATGGATTTACATGACAGTCCACATATTCGTCAACAGCTACTGTCGCACCATATATTTCACCGTCCTGCTCATCCACTGTCAGCAGTTCTCCCGGGGAGTGGTGGTCTATTACGACTATTTCAATGTCATAGATTTTCGCCTGCATCAGTGCCACAATGTCCTCTTCTGTTGAACCATTGTCCAAAAGCACTATTAAAGGCAGTTTCTGACCGTGTCTCTGCTGGTCTTCAAGGGCAAATGACAAATCTTTTACAACATCCTCCAGCTCATAGAATGGAGCTTTACTTGGTGACCTTTTAAAGTAGTAATATTCAGCGTCATTGCTTGGATTTGTTTCCAAAATCAATGGGACAATAGCCTTTTCCATTGCCACTCCTGAAACAATTCCATCCGCATCATTATGGTGTCTTAAAAGGATGGTTCTTCCGTCAAGTATCGCCCTTCTGATTTTATGGGCTGCTTCATACATTTTAGGTCTGAGCCGATTTAAAACATCACTTTTAACGAGGAAATCAACTTCCTGAGGTATGGCTTTTTTGTTTAAGGCTTCATCAATCAGCCTGTGGAGCTGACGTGTGCTTTCCTCATCAAGCTTTATCATTGAAGATGATTCAATCTGGGTTTTTCCGCTGTGTTCATTGACCTCACCAATAACCTGAACCGCATCAGCCAGTTCAATTTCAGGATATGACCTCTCACCCGCCTTATCAAAAGCGGCAATTTCAGTTGTTCCAGATTCATCACTTATAATAAATATAGTGGGTCCTGAGGTCTGCTGGATTTGCTGAACTTCACCGTCAATTCTAACAACCCTTCCTTTTTTCTCCTCAAGGTCAGATATGAGTGTCCTCGGGATTGATTTGGATTGTCTTTTAAGATTATACTCTTCAACATATGCAGGTGCAAAGTCAATTTTACCTTCCCTTGATTTGATTGAGGTAACAAATACGATTACATCCTCTCCCACATTATATTCTGAGACATCCCCCCTCATAAGTCCCCAAACGTTATTATTCAAAGTTACAAAAGCACCATATCTTTCTATTCTTGTAATTTTTCCCTTGTATAGTTTATTCCTGTCAATATCCTTCATATTACACATTGAATCTAGGAAATAAACATCACGTACCTGTTTTCTTCTGGCTTCATATTCATCACGCTTCATTTTATCAGCCTTTCTTTTTTCACCACATTCATGACATAAATCATATTTTTCATCAAGTAGCGTACCGCAGTCTCTGCATACATTAATCTGACCAGTTCCATTGCAGTGAGAGCATTGTTCATATACTTCAACCTGTCCCTTTCCATTGCATGCCTCACATGGAATATCTTCATCACCTCCAAGGTCAAATTTATCCCTTGCTTTACTGTTAACTCCCTTAAAATGATTTCCTATATCAAAAACATCATCTTCATAACCTGTTCCACCACAGGCATCACATTCTTTATAATCCCCAACAACTGAACCTATTCCATTACATTTAGGACATTTAGTTTTCATTAAACCCCTCCGCTTTAATTAAATAATTCCGGATTTTCCTGGACAATACTGTTTCTCTGATTTTGGTAATTTACAGCATCCAACATTATTTCATTTGCTTCATTTCCATAATCTGATCCGGTATAATTATAATACATTTCCAAATAATATATTGCCTCTTTTAAATTATCAACAGCCTTTAATTTCAATTCCAGTTCATTGATGGTTGTGCCCAAGTAGTCTCTGTGAACATCCTTTAAATCTTTATCATATTTTTCTTTAATATATTTAAGGCTCTTTAAACTGTTATTATAATTATCTCCAGCAGATATTGCTTTCTGTCTGGATTCATCATAATTCTTCTCATTCAACAATTCAATAGATTCATTGTAATCCTTATCGCCCTGAACAATACCGTCACTAATATCGGGCATTGATTTATTAATATTATCCATTGAACTATCAATATAAACAACAGATACTGAAATTAAAAGCAAAACTACAATAAAAATTATTAATTTAATATAACTAGACACAGTATAAATTATATAAAAAGATATTATTAAAATTTGTTATAAAAAAAAAAATTAAAAGAAGTTTAAAATAAAATTTTAAACTTTTATTCACTGGACCAGAGTCCATGTTGGTTACAGAATGCTAATGCCTTAACATCATCGGTTGAATTTACAGTGAATGTTGCTTTTGCGACATCCCCCGGTTTAAAGCATTTTGCATATTGTTCAGTACCCGCTTCGACAATTACAAATTCTATATAGTGATCATCATCCATAGGGTGAGCAACTTCACCGACTTTGACTGTTACTTTGTCTGCATCGATTTCAACAATAGGTTTGTGCTTTGGAGCTTTATCCCCTTCAGTTTGAACAGGGAATTCGAGCATGTGGTCTGAACATACTTTTTCATCGCCTTCTGCTAATACTTGAATTATGCTTCCGCAATCATCACATTTTAAAATTTTTGCCATTTTTACATCTCCTAAAAATATGTAAAGATAGTTTATTTTTTAAAGTATTTATTATTATTGATTGTTTTCATAATAGTTTTTGATTGCTGCCTGAAGTCCGTCTGCCGCAAGGTTTGAACAGTGCATTTTAATTGGTGGAAGACCGTCCAGTTCATCAGCAACGTCATTTCTTGAGATTTTTAAAGCTTCATCAAGGGTTTTTCCAACTGCAATTTCTGTAATCATACTGCTTGTTGCAATTGCTGCTCCACAACCGAATGTCTGAAATGAAATGTCTTCAATAACTTCATCATCATTAACCTTAATGTATATTGTCATTAAATCTCCGCAAGTCGGGTTTCCGACAGTTCCAACGCCGTTGGCATCTTCCATTTTTCTGCAGTTTCTAGGGTTGGCAAAGTGATCCATTACTTTTTCTGAATAATCCATAATTAACACATCCTACAGTTATCTTCGTGTTTTTTACACATAATGTTATCATAATCAAGTTCCTGATTCCATAAAGGAGACATTTGTCTTAATCTTTTAACCACCTCTGCAATTGTAGTGACGAATTCATCAATATCAAAGGTATCACTTTCAGGAGCAAGGGAAATCCTTAAAGACCCGTGAACATCAACAGGATCCAGTCCGAGTGCAGTCAGTACTGGTGATGCTTCAAGTTTATTTGATGAACATGCAGAACCGGTTGACGTCTGATATCCTTTTGCATCAAGTAAAAGGATTAATGATTCACCTTCAATAGCTTTGAATCTGAAGTTGACAAGATTCGGCAGTCTGTTCTGTCTGTCACCGTTGAGGTAGGCTTCAGGTATTGTGGAGAGAACTTTATCAATTAGTTCGTCTCTTATTGCAGCGAGTTTCTCATAATGCTCATCCAGTTGAGCCACTGCAAGTTCACATGCCTTTCCAAATCCTACGATTCCCGGAACATTTTCTGTTCCTGCCCTGATTCCTCTTTCCTGTCCGCCACCATGTATAAGGGGAACAACTCGGGTTCCCTTTTTAATGTATAATACTCCAACACCTTTTGGACCATTGATTTTGTGAGAAGATAAAGAAAGCAAATCAACTTTTAATTTCTCAACATCAACATCTATTTTACCGAATGTCTGAACGGCATCTGTGTGGAATTTAATGCCCTTTTCCCTTGCAATTTCACCAATTTCCTCAATAGGCTGGATTGTACCGATTTCATTGTTGCCGTGCATTACTGTAATGAGGATTGTTTCATCAGTGATTGCCTCTTTCAAGTCCTCAATTTTTATAATACCGTTTTCATAAACCGGCAGGTATGTAACTTTAAAGTCAAGTGACTCTAAAAAGTGAAGGGTTTCCTTAATAGCAGGGTGTTCTATTTCTGTAGTGATTATATGTTTTCCCTTTTTAGCCAGTTTAAAGGCAATACCCTTAACTGCCAAATTGTCGGATTCAGATCCTCCGCCAGTGAAGATAATTTCTTCAGGTTTTGCATTAATTGCATCCGCCACTCTCTGGCGAGCCAACTCAAGAGCTTTTTTTGATTCCCGACCAATTCCATAAAGAGTGGACGGGTTTCCGAACTCTTCGGTAAAATACGGTTTCATTTCTTCAAAAACTTCCTCACTGACTTGTGTAGTTGCTGAGTTATCCAAATACATTCTTTAATCTCCCAATTGTTTTTTTCTAAAATTAATTATTTTATGTTATATATAGTTTAAGTGAGTAGAAGGTTACCTAATCAAGACTGTTTAAAGCCTGATTAAGGTCTTCTATTAAATCATCAACATCTTCCAGACCTATGGAAAGCCTGATGAAGTCAGGTGTTACACCTGTTGCCTCCTGTTCTTCAGGACTTAACTGTTGATGTGTTGTACTTGCAGGGTGAATTGCAAGGCTTTTTGCATCTCCTATGTTTGCAAGTATTGAGAACAGTTCCAGTTTTTCAATTACCTTGCGACCGGCTTCCTCTCCACCTTCAACACCGAACCCCAATATTCCGGCAAAGTGATCTTTCAGGTATTTTTTATTTATTTCATATGTCGGATGAGATTTTAAACCTGGATAATTTACCCATTTGACCTTCGGATGAGATTCAAGGAATTCAGCTACTTTAAGTGCATTTTCAGAGTGTCTTTTTACTCGCACATCCAAACTTTCAAGTCCCTGAAGGAAAATGAAGCTGTGTACAGGTGCCTGTGTTGCTCCTATGTCTCTTAAAAGTCTTGCTCTTGCCCTTACTGTAAATGCAATGTTTCCAAGATCAGGAACATCACCAAATGCATCCCAGAATACCAGACCATGATAGCTTGGATCGGGTTGTGTGAAGTTTGCGAACTTTCCATTTCCCCAGTTGAATTTACCTGAGTCTACAATGTAACCTCCGACGGCTGTACCGTGTCCCCCAACATATTTTGTAGCTGAAGCAGCAATAACATCTGCACCGTGTTCCAACGGTCTGACAAGTCCAACTCCAACGGTATTGTCAACTATTAACGGTATGTCATGAGAATGTGCGATTTCAGATAGTTTTTCAAAGTCAGGTACGTCAAGTTTTGGGTTTCCTATTGATTCAACATAAATCGCTTTGGTTTTCTCATCAATTGCATCTTCAAAGGCTTGAAGGTCCTGTGAGTTTACGAATTTAACTTCCCTTGCCAAATCCCTGAAGGTGTAGTTAAATAACTGATAGGTTCCACCGTAGAGGTTGTCTGCAGATACTATGTTGTCTCCAGGTTCTGTTACGTTTAAGATTGCATATGTTATTGCTGCAAGACCACTTGATGTTGAAAGTCCTGAGTTACCGCCTTCGATAGCGGCAATTCTTGCTTCAAATACATCACTGGTAGGGTTTGTGAGTCTGGAGTAAATTTGTCCAAACTCTTGAAGGGCGAATCTTCTTGCAGCTTCATCTGAGTCTTTGAATACATATGAAGTTGTCTGATAAATAGGAACTGCCTGAGCCCCTGTTGTCGGGTCTGGAGTTTGTCCCGCACGTACAGCTAATGTTGCTAATCCATAATCTTTATTTGTCATTTATTATCACCTTTTTATTGAATAAAAGTAAATTATATCACGTGTTATATTTACTATATAACAATAGTTATTTTTAATATATAAAGGTTTTGGTAAACCTAAAAAATAAAATATAACATATGTCATACAATATAACATGTGTTATTAATAGTATATAAGAATTCTGGTTTTAAAAAAAAAGAAAAAGGGAGTCATCGGGTGAATAAACGACTCCAAACATTATAAGTATTCAATTTGCATTCAGATGGCAATTTCATGTCTCTTTTTCTGTATAACTCAAAAAAATGAGCATACTTTTCATCGAAATTCTCATCGTCATGACCGAAGAAAGGCAAGACAAAGGCAAAATAGTGGTCTTCCTCTTCAAATTCTATATTGCTGTTGATTTTTTCTGTTAATGTGTGAAGAATAAAATCTCCGTTTGTTCTTCTGGCTGAGGTGAAATCCACATGCATGTCGACAAACTCTTCAACGTTGATATCATGGATTTCTATATCTGGAGTGCACAGCACGCTGATTACAACATACTCACCAAAGGAAGATCTTAAAAATCTTCCCACTTCATGAATGGATTCAACTTCTTGTTCTGTTGGCATTTCTTTTTGTGTTTTTAAATAGGCAGCACCTCCACCTATAAATTTCAACACAACACCGCCAAGTTCATCTTTTTTTGGAAAATCAACATTTTCATCCAGTTCAAATGGTGAAAAGATTCCAAAAATATTATTCATTAATTCTTTTGCAAAAAATTCTTTTTCTTCACTATTCAATTTAGCTAACATAATATCTACCTCCATTCATCCGGCATACTCCCTGACAAGGTTCATATACTCATCATACTTTTCATCAAAGACTTTTCTGTCTTTGAATCCAATATATGGGAGAAGCATATGATCAACAGAATCGGCAATTGAGAACTCTTCATGGTTTTTGAGTTTGGTTTCTAATCTTTCGATTATTTCCTCACCGTCATCGCACTGCAAAGTTGAGAAATATATAGTTATTTCACCTTTGCCAACAATATTTTCAAATTCAACAGTTGCATCCGGTGGAAAAGCCACGTATGCATCAATTGGATGGTTGAAAAGATTTTGCATATATGAGCAAACCTCATAGATTGATTTGACTTCTTCGTCGGTTACGTCACTGTCCAAGGTTTTGAAATATACAATGTCTCCACCCTGAAACATTAAAACAACACCTTTGTCATCTTCGCTTTGAGGAAGTTCAATGTCTTCCCTGACTTGGAAAAACCGTTTGTCCTTAAAAAGAGTGCCGACATACATGCAGTACCAGTTGTAATCATCGGGATTGCTTTTTAAAATTTTACTTTCTGCTTCGCTGATTCTTTGATTTGAATATATTCCAAACATAACTTTTACCTCCAATTTTTTCAAAATTTAAAATCGATAAAATCAATTATATTTTGAAAATAATTTTTTGTAATAGTTAATTTGATTGTTCTAGAATATATATTTTTATATATGAGTCTAGGGCAATATTTATGGGAGTATAACAAAAAATAAGCTCATATCAATATTGTTTTGAGTTCGTGAAAAATGTAAAAAATAGTTTACATAATCTGTGAAAAAAAGAAGAATAAAATCTCCCTAATCATTAATTTCATAACCTAATGACTGGAGACCATCACGGATTTTATCTGACAAACCATACTGTTTGTCAGCTCTCAGCTGTGATCTGACATCACCTATTAAATTAAGCAAGTCATCAGAACCAGCACTGATTTCAACAGTTTCAAAACTTACTCCCAATATATGTGATGCGTCATCGAGAAATGCTTTAATAGCTGTTTTTTCTTCATTTGAGAATTTATCCAAATCATTTTTGGTATCATTAATCAGCCCGAAAATTGCAGCGATGGCTTTTGGAGTATTGAAGTCATCATCCATACTGGCGAAGAACTCTTCACTGTGAGGAGCCAATGCATCACATTCAAATTCATCATATCCTACTTCAACGTCCAGCAGGTCATAGTATTTTCTGATTCTATCCAGACTTCTCTCGGACTGATGAAGAGAATCCTTGGAAAAGTCAATAGGACTTCTGTAATGGGTGGACAGGACAAAGAATCTGAAGATATCCGGTTCATAGGTTTCAAGTAGTTCCCGGATTGTAATGAAATTATGAAGTGATTTTGACATCTTTTCTCCATTTACATTTAAAAATCCTGTGTGAAGCCAGTACTTTACCATCGGAGATTTTCCACTTACAGCTTCCATCTGAGTGATTTCCGCTTCATGATGAGGGAATATCAGGTCAAGTCCTCCGCCATGAACATCATATTGTTCTCCAAAATAGTATTCAGTAATGGCAGTGTCTTCAATGTGCCATCCAGGTCTTCCGTCACCCCATGGAGACGGCCAAGTAGGCTCATCCACTCCTTCACGTTTTTTCCATAACGCAAAGTCTTGCGGGTTTTTCTTTGTGGTTTCAGCTATTTCACGATGTGATTCTAGCTCTTCCACATTTCTGTTGGATAATTTACCGAATTCCTCAAATGTATCGATTTCAAAGTAAACTCCATCATCAGTTTCATAGGCAAATCCCTTATCAATCAGTCTCTGAATCTGATTTATAATTTCCGGCATGTGGTCAGTTGCCCTTGCAAAGAGATTGACACCAGTGACATTCAACTTTTCCATATCTTCACGGTATCTTTTCTCGAATCTGCGTGCCAATACATCTGCGGGAATTCCGCTTTCCTTTGAACGATTGATAATCTTATCATCAACATCTGTGACGTTTTGAATATAGAATACTGAATATCCTTTGTATTCCAAGTATCTTTTTATTGTATCAAAAGAAATGTATGTTCTTCCATGACCTATATGTGCATCATCATAAACAGTAGGTCCGCATACGAACAGATTAACTCTATTTTCATTAATTGTTTTAAAATCCTCTTTACTACGAGTTAAAGTTGAATAAATCTCCATAAAAATAAACCTCGAAAAAAAGTAATTAAAAAGGCAAGTGAGGGACTTGAACCCCCGTATTATGGTCTGCAGCCACACACCTAGCCACT
>CACYBU010000089.1 GCA_902772665.1 uncultured Methanobrevibacter sp.
GTCGGGATGGCCCAGCCTGGTACGGCGTCGGACTGCTAATCCGATGGTCTTATGACCACCCGGGTTCAAATCCCGGTCCCGGCGTTTTCATTTATCTATTTTTTGGTCATGATTATATTCTACTCCAATAGGGCAGGCATGTACCATTACTGATTTTATTTCAGGAATTTCATTTAGGATATTATTTTCTACAGTGTGCACTATTTCATGGGTTTCGTTTAAGGTTAAATCTCCGTCAAGTTGAACATGTAGATAGGCAGTTGCATATGATCCGAAGTAATCGACTTTAATATTGTGTGCATTATACGTATCAGGAGTTTCTTCTGCGACATTTTTTATTTTAGCTATTAACTTCTGGGAGGGTACTTTTCCCATGATATTGTCTATATTGTCTTTGGCAATTCCATATGCGGTTTTAATAATTAACAATCCTATCACTAATCCGATGATTGGGTCCAGGATAGGATATCCTAAGTTGGATATGATAACCCCTATTAAAATTGCAAGGGATGATAGTATGTCAGTTTTTTGATGTTTCCCATCAGCGACAATGGCAGGACTGTTTATTTCATTACCTATTCTGATTATATATTCGCTTATGCTATAGTTTATAAATATACCGAAAACGGCCATTATTGCAGCATAAGTGTCGGGAACGGTTATTAATTTTGGATTCAATATTTTATCAAAAGCTCCTGAAATGATTTCATAAGCTACCAGCGCTAAAAATACAACTATGACTAATCCGCTTATTGCTTCTGCACGGCCATGGCCAATGGGATGTTCTTTATCCGCAGGTTTTTGACCAATTTTAAATCCGATATATGCAATAACTGAAGTTGCAACATCTGAAAGAGTATGTGCTCCTTCAGAAACAAGTGCATAACTTCCGCTCATTATTCCAATTGAAATATTTAGCACAGTTAAAATGCAGTTTGCAACTATTGCTATAACTGATGCTTTGGTTCCGGCTTTGGTTCTATAATCGTCCATTAACTACACGCTCTTCTAAGATATCCATAGCTTTTTCGATATTTTCATAGGAATTTGCATATGACATCCGAATATGTCCATGTCCGTTGGATCCAAATGCAAATCCGGGAACTGTAATTACACCAGCATCGGAGGCGTTCATGACAAAATCAGGGTCTTCAATTTTTGGAAATACATAAAATGCACCTTCGGCTTTTACTGTTTCATAACCCATTCCATTTAAACGGTTAACAATCAAATCTCTTCTTCTTTGGAATTCATTAACCATTTTGGTTACTTCGCCTTGGGGGCCGGTTAATGCTTCATATGCTCCTTTTTGTGCAGTGGAATTGGCACATGCGATACTGTTTTGATGTATTTTAAATAATTCTTCGCAGTGTTCATCATTTGCAGTTAGGTATCCAATTCTTAATCCTGTCATTGCATATGTTTTTGAAAATCCGTTTATCGTAACTACATTATCGCTGTATTTTGCGGGGGAGTAATGTTTTTTGTCATAAATTATTTTTTCATAAATTTCATCTGAAATTATTAGGAAATTATGATCCATTGATAAATCTGCAATTGCTTTAATATCTTCTTTTTCCATTACTGCTCCTGTAGGGTTTGACGGGGAATTTAAAAATATTGCTTTTGTTTTATCAGTAATTTTTTCCTGAACGTCATCGGATTTCAGTTTAAATTGATTTTCCATTTTACAGTTGACAGGTATGATGTCCGCTCCGGCAAGGTTAATAATGGATTCATATAATAAAAAACTTGGATTTGGCAGCAGTATCTCATCGCCCGTCTGCATAAATGCCTGTGCAGTGATGTATAATGCTTCACTGGCTCCGACTGTAACAATAATGTTTTCCGGTTTGGTACTGATTCCGTTGTCCTGTTTGAATTTTTTAACAATTTCTTCTCTCAGTTCAATATATCCTTTATTTGGAGTATAATGTGTGTCATTGTCATCAATAGATTTTTTCATTGCCTCTTTAATGTTTTGAGGAACATCAAAATCAGGTTCTCCAATACCTAAGTTAATGGCATTGGGATTTGAGACTTCAAACATTTTTCTAATTAATGACAGTTCAATTTTTTCTGTTCTCTTTGCAGGATTTATCATAAAATTTTACCTCACTTATATAGTATATTATATAGTAAATTTAATTTTTTCTAGTAATTATTTTTTGCATGCCCCGCAGTTATAACATGGGGATGTTTCACACCAGGGGGTTTGTTTTAAATTTTTCAGTCGTTTATGTTCGATTCTTAAAAATTTTTCATTTACTCCGACATCAATATTGTTCCATGGTAGTACATCATCAGTATCATAATTCGGAATTGTTTTCTCCCATTCTTTAAGGGTCAGGGGTTTTGTTAAAGATTTTTCAATTAACTCACCAATGTCCCTATCTCCACAGGACAATATATATTGGATTAATCCTTTTTTAGGACTTTCACATTTGATGTTATAATTTTTCATTTCCTTTTTAATATATCGGGTTTTCCTTTTAATATCTCTAAAATTATAACTTTCCCATTGAAGTGGAGTGTGTGGTTTTGGAATTAATGGATTTATACTGAATTTTACTTTTTTTGGATTTTTGTGCATATGGGCTATGTTTTTCATATATTCACAGAGATTTTCAATGTCTGCTTTGGTTTCTCCGGGTATTCCGATTAGAAAATATAGCTTTATATTAAAGTCAAGTTCAACTGCATTTTCTATTACTGTAAAAATTTTTTTTTCCTGTATATCTTTATTGATTACTTTTCTAAGTCTGGGGATGGATTCGGGTGCTAATGTTATAGTTTTAAGTCCACTATTCTTTAGTGTTTCTAAAGTTTTTTTGTTAATTGATTCGATCCGCAGTGAAGGTGTTGAAATCTGAAAACCTTCACTTTCAAGACAGCTTATTAATTTATCCAAGTTTCTGTAATCCGAAACCGCTGCACCGATTAATGTAATTTTATTAAGCCCCGTGTTTTTTCTGGTTTCAAGTGAAATGTCTATTAGTTTTTCACAGCCTGTTTCCCTAATCGGTCTGTAGAGATATCCTGCCATGCAGAATCTGCAGCCTCGTGTACATCCCCTTGAAACGTTCAGCATTATTGAATTGCTGAAAACGCTCTGGTAATTTTCATCATCGGTTTTGCTCAGGACCGGTTGGGTAATGTGGTATGTTTCATCCATATTCTGGATAAGTGTTATTTTGGTCTTATTGTCATATTCGGGAATGTAGATTCCGTCCATGTCCAAAAATTTTTCCAAATCATTATTTGGCGATTTTTTATAAATGTCTAAAAACCTGTTAATGGTGTCTTCACCCTCTCCAATAATGAAGATGTCAATATAATCTGATAATGGCAGGGGGTTTGCACTTGCACAGGGGCCTCCGGCTATAATCAGAGGATCATCATCTGTTCGATCTTTTCTTTTAAGCGGAATTTTTGAATCTTTAAGCATCTTCAATACATTAAAATAGTCATCTTCAAACTGAAGAGAAAAGCTTATTATGTTAAAATATTTGCAGGAAGTATTTGATTCAATCGATTTAATGTTTGGAAAAATTATTCGCTCACACCATGTGTCTTCACGTTCATTTATTAAATTATAAAGTATATTGTATCCCATTGAGGACATTGCAGTTCGGTAAATATTAGGATAGCATAATCCAAATCTTATGTCTACTTTCCGGAAGTCCTTTTGAAATATGTTCTTTTCATACAGCATTAAATCATCAATTTTTAATTTTTATACATTTTTAAATATAATAGTTATTTTTATTATAGTTTTATAATTTCAATTCAATTTTATCCAATCGAACAATATTTTGTTGATTTTTATTGTAATCAGTTAATTAATATTGATTTTTACCGTAATAACTCATTAAATTTGAATTTCATTTTTCATGGAATCGTAAAAATTTTATATTGAATTTAAGATATTAAATGTTATCATAGATTATTTTAATTTATTTATTGATTTATTACCGTTTTATATTAATTTTTAACTTTTTTTGGTTTATTTGACTGATTTAAATCCGTTTTTTAAATATTGGGGTTTTAAAAACATTTATATAAGATAAACTTAATAATCTTTATCCACTCATTATGAAATACTATATTTTAGTATAATCATATTTTACTATAAAATTTTCGTAATGAGAACCAAGAGGTGGAA
>CACYBU010000090.1 GCA_902772665.1 uncultured Methanobrevibacter sp.
ATATTAAGTGAAAAAATATAAAGTTAATGATAAATCATGATAGACTATTTTTCACATCGATAAATTTTTCCCATATTTTAGGAATGCCAAAATATCATTTAACATTAATAAAAAACATAGATAAAAATAGATAAAAAATAAAATTAAGAGCTAAAACTAGCCCGACACCATTACAAGTTCACCAGTATTAGGGTCCTCATAGACCTTTCCAACCTCGTTGAAACCACTATCTTCAATTCCACCAGCATCAGAATAAGTTTGATTAAATGTATCTGCCGTTGAAACATCCTTAGTATTTGGAGAATTAGAAATTAACTCTGGATTTGCAGATAATGCCATTATTGCAAAAATTAAAAATCCCAAAGCCAAAACCAACATAGCATCAGAAAGATTCGTTAATCCTGCCATTGGATCATCATCTATAGATTCGCTTATTCTGCGTTTTTTCCTAAGCATAAAATCACTCACATTTTATTTAAAGATTCAAGTTCAACTTCAGCTAATGTTTCAACTTCAATTAAATCAGCTTCATACCATTGTTTTTTAAATTTTGAAATTAAATAACCCATACCACCAACAGCAAGTCCTGTGACTGTAGTATCAAAAGCAATTGTTAACGATTCCGCAAGAGTAGTAATATCGCCACTACCTAATGCAGCAAGTCCGGGACCCAAAGGAATTAAAGTACCCAAAAGACCCAAAATAGGACCTAATCTTACAAGAATATCGGTTTTGTTAGTGCTTTTAATTAGTCTAGTTTCTTCACTGGAAATTAGTTCACTAGCCAAAGCTTTTCTAGCTTCAATACCAATATCATGATTTTTAGCAATTTTAATAAGAATTTCTTTTTGCCAATCGAACAAATTACTGTTATTTACATGCTCTTCAATTTTATATGGGGAATCTGAAAATGAAATATCACGAACCAATTTTTCAAATTCATCAGATTTGATTGGTTTACGTGAAAACCATTCATTAATCATTCCACCAAGACATAAAATAACTAAAACTACAAAAATCACCAATATTATTACAACGGGAGTCAACAAACTTTCGGAAATAATATGAATTAATGAAGTTAAAGTTTCTGTACCTTGAATTATCATAAACTACCTCTATTTTTTATCATTCCAATATAAACCTATGATTAAAAGCACAATAATTCCTATTACAACATAAATTAGCTGATAAGTTGGAGTTAAAATTAAAAATGAAGAAAACATTTTATAATCCAAGTTCATGACAGACACATTTGTTAAACCAAATATGAATATTAAAATCCCATATAATGACATGAATTCTCCAATTATAATATTATAAGGTCGTTTAGCATATATCAATAGCTTTGAAGACTGAAATGCGATAATCATCATGATTATTGAAATGATTGTTAATAACAAGCCATTAAATAAATGTTCTTTTAATTGAGAAGCTATCAAAAACGAATTAGCATAATATAATATTATAATAGAAAATGTTACAATTTTTAATTTTTTGTCTAGATTCAAGTAAACCAACAATATGCCAAATATGATAATTGAAACTACAATGAAAATATACGTCAAAAAATCAAGAATATTCAATCTTAAAAAACTTGAAATGTAAACCACAATAAAAAATATTATTCCTATCAATATTGAAATTAAACTACTTTTTTTGTTATTTAATCTAAAATCACCTAAAAAAAGACCAATATTTGCTGAAAATAGAATTATAACAATTAATAAATAACTAAAAATTAAATCAAACATATTAATAGCTCATTAAATTATTATAATAAGTAATATAGCAATATAAATATATAAACATATCGTTGATTAAAAAAAAGAATTGGAAAATGAACTTTTATTGTCCATTTTTTCTATTTAACATAAATTTAACATCATCCATGTAATATACGACAATTACTACAATAATTAGCAATATAATGAAGCCCATTCCGGCTATCCTCACAACTTCTTCATCAATATTCAAAGATTTTGCAACAGATTTTGAATCTGACACCGAATTAGATGCAGATTGAGAGTCACTATCACTTGAAACCGTTTGAGAAGCTGATTGACTAGAATAACTTTCACTACTTTGAGATGATGCATCTTCAATAGCATTATTTGAATTATCTACACCAGATTGTCTTTGACCTTGAGAAGATCCTGAATCTGGATTAGAAGTAGTACCATTACCTTCAATTTGTTCCTGCCTGCCAGTACTGTTTCCATTGCCCGTAGAATCACTAGGATTTTCTTGTGGATTTCCTGGATTAACTGGAGTATATGGATTAGTTGGAACAACAGGAGTTGGTGGAACATAATTCTCTAATTGATATTGATATTCGGAATTTGTTTCATAATAATCAAATACAACATTACCGTCAGCATTAGAAATTGCAATATTTGCCTTTCCATCAACTAATGTAACAGTTTGCCAATTTTTTCCACCATTATATGATACTCTCAACATAGATCCTGTTTTAATACCATCAACACTTAAAGATAATGTATTAGAATTAACCTGTTGGACATTTAAGTGATATTTTTGGAATTTGATTTTTTCACAAACCCCATTAAATCTAGAATTATCTGATGCAATCCAATTTGTTTTCAAATCTATTTTTAGATATATACTGTCCC
>CACYBU010000091.1 GCA_902772665.1 uncultured Methanobrevibacter sp.
AGAACCAGACAAAAAAGAAGTTATACTAAACCTGGTAGTAAAAGAGGAAGAGGAGTAAAACAAACTTGGAAAAAATAATCCTCTTATTTATCTTTTTTTCTTATTTTAATTATTTTTAAGTGTTATTTACTATTTTTCACATTGACAATAATTTTATACATTTTTTTTTTAAAATACTAATTTAGGTGATAATATGGTGATGCCTGAAAACGGACATAGAACTCATGGATTTTCAAGCGCATTTTTCCTGGATTCAGATGAAATTATTCAGGAACTAAACTTAAAAGGCAATGAAACTGTTATGGATGCAGGATGTGGTGATGGCCACAATGCAATCAAAATTATTGAAAACTACAATCACAAGGGCACTGTTTATACGGTTGATGTTTATTGTGCATCTATTGAAGACATGGAAAAATATAAACGTGAAAACAATATTGAAAACCTGATAAATATCGAAGCGGACATTACTGAAGGAATTCCGGGTGTGGGTGATGAATCTGTCGGGGTTATTTTAATGGTAAATGTTTTTCACGGATTTAAGGCATCCAGAAGACAGGATGAAGCTGTTTTGGAACTTAAAAGAATAATTAATAACGATGGTAAAATAGCAATCATGGACTATAAAGCATGGGACGTTCCCAAAGGGCCTCCAACACAAATGAGGTCTTCACCTGAGGAACTGGAAAGTTTATTCAACAGTCATGGTCTTAAAATGACCTATCTAAATGAAGAAATTGGTGAAGATATTCCTGAAGGCAAATCACATTTTTTGATTATGTT
This sequence comes from uncultured Methanobrevibacter sp., assembly GCA_902772665.1. Lineage (GTDB taxonomy): Archaea > Methanobacteriota > Methanobacteria > Methanobacteriales > Methanobacteriaceae > Methanocatella. Next base: position 784 of record CACYBU010000091.1, read on the forward strand.
TGAAAAGGAATAGTTTTCAAATATTTTTTTTAGGAAGAAATTTTCAACATCCTTTATTTTTTCTTAAAAATTATATACTATTTTTTAAAGATACTTAATTAGGGATGTGGTGATGATTATGGAACACCGGCATCATGAAAAATCAAGTGCAAATTTTCTTGACAGTGATGAAATTTTATCTTAATTGTGAAAGAATACCGATCTATTTAAGGTCAGGGATTAATTTCACAAAAAGTGCATGGGTAATACTTTTCAAATGTTCTCTGATGTACTTTAAATAAAAAAACAAATAAATTAATAAATGGTAATTATTAATCAAACTTTTTTCAACAATAATCATGTTAAAAAAAGTTAAAATAATTGAATATTGTTTGAACCTTCGAGACGAGGGGGATAGCATGATAATCCTATACTCACAGGTGTATAAGTTCGTGAAGTAAGAATCCTCAACTTCTACAAAGTTGAGGTAGTTCAAGTGAACTGAATTTTAAGGAAAATGAAACTTTTATGGATGCGAGATGTGGTGATGGTCACATTGCAATAAATGTTCTGAATGATTATATTCCGGAATGTATGGTGTATGCGGTGGATGATTATGCTTCTTCAATAGATGCTTTAAAGGATTATAAAAAAGAGAATAATCTGAAAACTGATACCTCTTGAAGCAGACATTGCTGAGGCACGGATGTTGAGGATGATTCTATTGATGTTTTAATTATTCTTAATGGTTTTTCATAAATTCAAGGCATCAGATGGGTTGATGAAGAGTTAAAAAGAGTAACATGCGATGATGGCAGGATAGTTATAATAGATTTTAAATAGTTTAAGATGAAATACGGGCCATCTGTTGAAATCAAATGTTCTCTCAAGGAAATGGAGGAATTATTCTCAAACCATAATCTTAAATTGACATATCTCAATGAAGACATAGGTCAAAATCTTGATGAAGCAAATCACATTATTATATATATGAAAAGGAGGAACTATCAATGATCTTTGCAGCAATACTAGCAGGAGGAATAGGTTCAAGAATGGGAGGTACTGACACACCTAAACAATTTTTAACCTTAGGAAATAAACCAGTTATTATTCACACAATCGAAAAATTCGTAATTAATGAAAAAATTGATAAAACAATTGTTTTAATTCCAAAAAACTTTATAAATCACACAATAAATTTAATCAATGAGTATATCGGTCAAAACGAAGATATTATTGTAATTGAAGGTGGAAAAACCAGAAATGACACCATCATGAATAGCATCAGTTATATTGAAGAGAATTTCGGAATTGATGACGAGTCCATCATTCTCACCCATGATTCAGTACGTCCTTTTGTCACTCACAGGATAATTGAAGATAATATCGATGCCACCAGAAGATATGGGGCATGTGACACAGTTATTCCAGCCACAGACACTATAGTTGAGAGCGTAAATGGCAGGACTGTTGAAAGTATTCCTGTGAGGGATTATTATTACATGGGTCAGACTCCACAGAGCTTCAATATAAAGAAACTTTTTAACCTGATTAATAGTTTAACAGAAGAGGAATCCAATATACTCACAGATGCATGTAAAATATTCACACTTAAGGATGAAGATGTATATCTCGTTGATGGTGAAGTGACAAATATCAAGATTACCTATCCTTATGATTTAAAATTAGCCAATACAATACTAGAGGATGGACATGATTAACATTGTTTACAGACTTAAATCTCCTAAATTTTTCGAAGAAGCAATCGATGAAACTGAACTTGATGGAGTTATTGTAAGACCTACCTATCTTTCAATCTGCCAGGCGGATCAAAGATACTATCAGGGTTCAAGACCTGCTGAAGTGCTGGAGGCAAAGTTGCCAATGGCATTGATTCATGAAGGAATCGGTGAAGTTGTTCATGACCCTTCAGGTGAACTTAAATCAGGTGACAATGTCGTAATTATTCCGAACACTCCAACGCAGGATGATGTCTGTCGGGCGAATTATTCATACAAATCCAAATTCAGGGGAAGCGGTTTTGACGGATTCACTTCCGATTTAATCAAATTGGAATCTGACAGGGTTGTTAAAATACCTAATGATTTCAATCCTTATGTTTCATCATTCATAGAATTGATTACTGTGGCCTATCAGGGAATATCAAAGTTTTCAGAAATTGCAGTAACTCCAAAAGATGTTCTGGGTGTTTGGGGAGACGGAAATTTGGGTTTCATCACTGCACTGCTTTTAAAAGTAAACTATCCCGATTCCAGAATAATCGTTTTTGGAAAGCACCTTGAAAACCTTAACCTGTTTTCATTTGTCGATGAAACCTGCCAGATACACAATGTCGCTCAAAATCTGATAATTGACCATGCCTTTGAATGTGTAGGTTCAAGTGCATCTCAATCAGCTGTTGATCAGATAATTGACTTAATTAATCCTCAGGGTGTAATAAGCTTATTTGGGGTAAGTGAATATCCTGTACCTATAAATACGAGGATGATTTTGGAAAAAGGGTTGACAATTCAGGGAAATAGCAGATCTGAAAGGGAAGACTTTGTTGGAGTTGTTGAAACTCTCAAACAAAATCCTCAACTTTTTGAATATCTCGAAAAGCTTGTTACTAATGTCTGTGAAATAAATACTTTAAATGACTTAAAGGAAGCTTTTGATAAAGATTATATTTCACATTTTGGAAAAACTATTTTAAAATGGAATAAATAATTAACAGTAGTGTCCGTTAATTATTTTAAGGTATTCCATTCTATAGTAGTTCCGATCCTTTTTATCACACCAGACAGGAAGTTTTTCAAGCAGGTGCAAATCCTCTTCATCAAGAAATTCCCCATTTCTGATTTTCTTTTTTATTGAGCTGAGAATCATTTCAAGAGGATCTTCCTGTGAACATGCCAGTTTGATTGTGAAATCAGATTCAGAATAAATTTTACATTCTTTAACAGTAACATTAACATTTTTAGTGCATAACAGGTAAACTGATACATGTTTGTGATGCTTCTCGTAGAGATTTTCTGCAAATTCAATGTATTTTGTAAGTTCTGCTTCATCAAAATCTTCAAGCTGGAGTTCAAAATCAATAAACTCACCGTTTTCAGTTGTAAAAATATCTCCTCCAGGGTAAACATTATCGGCAAGGCGAGTAATGGATTTTGGTGTTGGACATATAATTTTTCTATTTTCATTAAAGGTTTCTTTAATCATTTTTTTTTTAAAATTAAATTCATTTTTATTCATTTTTTAACCTCAAAAATTTTAATTGCATTTTCTATATTCTTTTTCATCATTTATAAATTCGATAGTTATAAATCTAAGCAATATAAATAGTTTATAGCACTTTTACAATGTTATGGTAATTTTTTATTTTTCAATAAATTCTAGAAAAGTGATGTAATGAAATTTCATTGAGATAAATCATTTGAGTTTTTTAAAGATATCATAAAAACAGATAATGCTTTGTGGTATTGAATAAAAACAGGGAATTCTGGGATTAAAAATAGTAAGATGAAAAGTGGAGGTTAAGATTAATTTTCAAATCTTTCTCTTGTTCTCTTGATTTCATATCTGGCAAATACATAATTGATTACGCTAGCTATCGCCCTTCCAACACATAATCCTATCCAAATTCCAATCAGATTCATATGGAATACAAAAACCAGAATACTAATTAAAGGAACTACAAATATGATTTCTCTTAGAATTGTAAACATTAAACTGTAAGTTCCTTTTCCGATTCCCTGATAAAAGAAGCTTGAAGGTATTCCAATTCCAGTTAAAACCAATGTAGGACATGCCAGCTGAAGATATTGTGCAATCCCAGGCACTAGATTAGCTGTTTCGGGAGTATATGCAAATATTGTTGATAAAGGATATGCAAATATTACCAGAATCAACGTTATGATTGTACCTAATGCAAGTCCGAATTTCGCACCGTATTTATGTGATCTTGAAAGGTAATCTCCATTTTTCGCTCCGAAAGCACTTCCTGAAACTGCAATAACAGCAGATCCGATGGCCGTAAGGGGCATTATTGCAAATAAGTACAATCTCTGACCTGAAGTGAATACTGCTATTCCATAGTCTCCTCCAACCAGAGATATTAAAATTAAATAAATTGACATTGCAATTGCCATTATCAGCATATCCATTGAAGAGGGAACTCCTACCTTTAAAATGTCTCTGGCTAGTTTTGAATTGAATTTAAAGTTTTTAAAATTGGTCTGAACATATGTGTCCTTTTTAATTAAAATCCAGTATAGCATAACGGCTGCTGCAATCGCTGAACTTACGATGGTTGCAAGTGATGCTCCGGCGGAACCTAATCCAAGGGTATAAATAAATATGGGGTCAAGCAATGTGTTTAAGATAACTGTAACGATTACAACATACATTGCACGTTTCATATCCCCTTCTCCGCGAAGAATTCCGCTACATCCATTGGAATACATGAATGCAATTAAACCCAAAAATAACGGTGTTGCATAAGCTATACCTTCATTTAAAGTTTGTCCAGTAGCACCATAACTTCTAAGTAAAGGCTCCTGGATTAGAATGAAAATAATTGTTAAAACAATTGATGCGACTAGAAATATTACTAAGGAATGAGTTGCGGATTCATTGGCTTTTTGGTGGTTTTTTGCACCTATAAATCTTGAAATGCTGCTTGTAGCACCGTTTCCAAGTCCCACACTAGCTCCATTTAAAACCATAAAAATTGGTGTTACAAACCCTATTCCCGCAATTGCGGTCGGCCCAAGTCCTGCCACCCAGATTCCGTCTATGATATTATATAATGCCGTTAAAATCATAGATATCATAATTGGAATGGCAAGTTTTTTCACAGCTTTTTCAGGTTCTCCTCTCATTAACTCAACATTATCATTAGCCATAATATTAATATGGTACTTTGTTATATTTATTAATTAGGGGAGGGTTTTGAAAAATTGAATTTTTAGTTTAAACGGGTTTAAAAAACTCGCTTATAACTTGTTATGCCATGGATTTTAGAAAAACTGGAATCAGTGGTTACAATCTTACTTATTCCATATTTTTTCATTGAAATCAGAATTGTACAATAGATAAAGTTAATGCTGTTGTTGTAGAATCTGAATTTATCCATTGCTGTTTTATAGTCATCAAAGGTTAACCAATAGAAAATATCCAGATTGCACAAATCTTTAATTAGTTTTTCAAAGTTACTATGATAATTATTTTTCTTCGGAGAATTTAAAACTTCAACCAGAACACTGATATTGATGGCTTTAGTTTCATTTTTTTTAAAAAAGTTGGATATTTTTAGAGAATTCCTCATAGGAGTATCTTTTAATAATTAATCCATTTAGATATGAACTATCCAAGATGTAGGTTTTTGCAAAAAATAATTTTTATCTTTCCAACTTGAGGAATTTTTTTGAAATTCAATTAATATATTTATATAAAAACCTACAGATATTGTATAGGATTAATTGTGAGTGTGACCCACAATTTTCATAAATATTATTGATTTTTTATTACTTTTTCACCAATTCGTAATAATTGATGGTTAAATTTATATTAGAGTAAAAT
>CACYBU010000092.1 GCA_902772665.1 uncultured Methanobrevibacter sp.
ACAGTTTACACATAGTATCATCTCTAAATTCTGGTGTTTGTGTTTTCCTGCCAGTGAAAAAATTAATTTTAAATCTAATGGAAAACATTTGTTTTATGATTTATTTGAAGTTATATATAAATATTGATAAAAAAAAATTATAGAAACAAGTATATAATCATTAAAGAACAAATACAATTTTATAGAGTAAAATAAATATTTTAAAGCAAAAATAATATTGACATTATAATGAATTAATTATATAAGCTAAAATTTTTTAAATTATAAAGTTCAATATGTTAATAAGGTGGAAATGATGGGTCTATTAAGAAAGGACAATCCCGCAGAGAAAAAATTAAAAGAATTGACCGGAGGCTTTATCCTAAGCACTTCTTTTAACAACAGATTAAAACGAAATAATTTGACAACCAGTGATGGAATTAAAATCAAAAATCAATTAAAAAATGAAATAAAAGAAGACAAACTCCATGAACAGGATGTTGAAAGCAGATTAAACCAGCTTATCAGTGAACGTGGCTCAAATCCAACTCAATCAAAAAATAAAAAGAGCTGTTCTGCATGCCAGGAAATACAGGACTCAAACAACACCTTCTGCATCAATTGTGGCCATAAGTTTTCCGATTTAAATCATGATAAATGCCCTCACTGTGGAAAAGAGATATCCGAATACCTAAATGTCTGTCCTCACTGCAACCAACGAATTTCAAATAAAAAAACATGCCCCATATGCAATAAAAGTCAATATAAAGATCACAAATATTGTATAAACTGCGGATATGACTTTATAGATAAAAAAGAAGACACTACTAAAAATGTATGTCCAAATTGCCAAAACGTTCAAAGCGATACAACTATTAAATGTTTAAGATGTGGATACAATTTCAAAACAAAAAAAAAAATGCCAAAATTTCTTAAAAAATGCCCGGAATGCCTTATACTTCAAAAATCAGAAAATATGTACTGCAGAAATTGTAAACATGATTTGAAAGATATTGATTATGAAGATTGTAATGATTTAATTGAATGCAGTCAATGCAAACGCATGATTCCTAAAAATAATGACAAATGTCCATTTGCGGATATGATTTTTACGCTGCAAGACAGGCCGAAATCAACGAAAAAAGAAAGCAAGCAAAAATTAAAAAATTACAAAACATCGACACACAACGCAGAATCACCTTTTTGTATAATTATGATTTCAACCTTAAGACCTGTCCCGAATGCAATGCGAAATTTTTAAAGGCAGACCCCTTCTGTTTTAACTGTGGAGCAAGTGTTGTAACTACACAAACTGTTAAAAATGACAATTTCAAAATCAGTGACGGCAAACTTGTTGAAAAAAGTGAAATTTCACATGACGATGAATTAAATGACCTTGAAGCATTATACAGCCAGACAGTCAAAAGCAGATATGCACCTGCATTTAAAATTGCATACGTCCTGTTTTTGGATTCAATCAGGAAAAATCCCTCCAAAAAATTTTCGGAAAAAACTGCAAAAAAATATGAAACCACACCAAATAAGCTTAAAACAAGCAATTGAAGATTAATTTGTTGAACTGGCTCCACCACTTCAAGAAGCCAATAATTTAAAAGTAACTGAACTTAAAGAGATTTTAAAATCTCATAATCTTAAGGTTTCAGGTAAAAAAGATGAGTTAATTCAAAGATTGGGTGATAATTTAACTGACGATGAACTTAAGAAATACTTCAAATCTAAAAATTATCAGATATCTGCCAAAAGTGAGGAATTTTTAGCAAATAATAATTTTATTCTTTATATCGTTAATAACACAGACATTTCAAGAGTATTTTATCCTTCTGAAATCAGGAAAATATTTGAAGAAAAGGAGTATTGCCAAGAGGAGATTTATGAGAAATTATTAACCTATCTAAAAAGAACATTGGATGAAAAATTAACACATGAGACATGGATTGACTTTAAAATATATTCCAATGCAATTGCAGAAGTTCAGGAGGATAAAGGGGATTTAAAGGATGCTTTAAATACCCGTTTCAAAGTCTTTTTATTTGACATCAATAATTATTCGGTTGTTTTAAACAAACCGAATCCGAGAAAAACAAAATTAAAACAAAAAGACATGACCAAACTCACACAGCTGTTGCATAAGTTAACACTGCCTATTGGAGAGTTGAAGGAATTATTTGAAAGTGCATATGATGAAGTCCTATTTAAAACAGTCATTACACGCAAGGATGCTCTGAAATATCTTCTGAAAGTATTTGGTGGAGAAGATTTGGACAACATTTCAAAAGAAATCAATGATAGCTATTCCAATCCATATTGATGTTTGCAAATTTATCCTTAAAGGAATCTAAAATATCTTTCATTTTTTTATCCTTCGCAGCCTCATAACCGGATTTTAAAATAAACGTAATATTTTCAATTTTAACATCATCAGGCAGATGTTCCTTTGTTTCAAGCAGGATTTGATCATATTTTGGAGGATATCTAAAATCTTTTTTAAACTGCTGTTTGATTTCTTCACGTAAATCAAAATCAATAAAATCCTCCAAAATCATCAAAATGTCCCTGGCAACTGTATTTCAGAATATTAAAGCCAAACCTATAGCATCCCCATCTTCTTTTGAGTCAAATTCATTAATTATAATATTATTGAAAGAACCATAATTTTGATAGCCATGAGGAACAAACCTTCCTTCACATGTATGGGCGCAGTATTCATTGGTAAGCGGGATTATTGGACTTCCAATAACTATGAACCATGCAAGGGCTTCTATAGCATCACTTTTAGAGCATTGCCATAAATACATTAATATCTGTTCAAAGATTTCTGAAAAATAAATGATGTGAAAGTTCATGGATTAAAGTGGCAATCTGATTTGAATCATCAAGACGGTCATCAACATTGATGCTGTTGAAAGAATAACTTCCAAGCTCAGCACCGCTAGATTTGTAATTTATTTCACAGTAAGCCTGAGTTAGAACCTTAATTTTCTCAAGGATTGTTAAATTACGCCTGTTGCTATTTTCATAATATTTTTCTAGATGGTCATGTCCCATATCAGCAATATTTTTAATTATTGTGTTATGCCCCTCAACGGTTAAATCATCCAAAGCTTTGCAATTATCATCTGTAAAGACATCTTCGAAGTTTTCATAGTATTTCTTTATTAAATACTCATTCTTCACTAAAAACTCGCCACATCTTTCACACTTGTCATTTGAATCATAATTTTCAATTCCGCACTTAGAACAGAATACCCTACCAATCACAGTTTAACATTTGTAGTTAATACAAAATAAACTTTAGATTTTTTTAAATCCCATGTTTGAATGGATATGTTTTTGAAAAATTTTACTCTCATTAAAATATTGCTTTTAGCTTGTAATAACTTGAATAAGTTTTAAATGGAATGTTTAATCTTTTATCATTACAAAATTATGAAAAAAGTATATATAAGAGTTGGAATAAACATTTAAATACAATTGAAATGATTAAATTTCATATGTTTTTGAGGTTGAATTGCACTGAAATGCATGAAATTCCAATCACCATTGATATCATAAAAAAATAAGGAGGAATTAATATGAACCAAATTAATTTCAATTCAAATTATAGGCATAATTCCCAATATAATATGGACAAAATTGACGAACTGGTCGAATTAATTATGAATGAAGATGTGAATCCTCAAACACTTGATTATCTATTTAGATCTAATTCAAGAAGTTATCCCAGAACATATCATGAAGTATTGGAGTTGCCCGGAAAATTTGAGGAAGTCAAAGACACAATGGTATTCATAATTGACGGAACCGCCAAACAACTGGACTACTTTGAAACCGTGACCGAAGGAGGCATTGTAAAACGTAATGCATGCGTCAACGCAGAACAGCAAAAGGGAATACTGAAACCCTCCAAAGTTGTTGACATATTCGAATACTGCCTATACAGTGGTTTTCAGGAAAATAAATTATGCTATCCAGTTGTAGTCACAGATTATGACTACGGCAAAGAATATGAGGACTACGAAGTTGAGGGACGTTCATTCAGAATCTACTTTAGAATTTACAACCGTGAAAAAATTGAAAAAATCTTAAATACACTAAAATCAAAAGATTATAATAAACACGGATTGACAAATTCAGACTACGTTCAGTTTATCTTATGCCTTATTTTTGCAAACAGTGAATTTGCAAAAGAAGTAATCAAAGAACTGGTCTATTTATTTGCAACAATCGAAAAAATTAATCACAATCATCAAATGGGCTTATATTTAGCCTTAAAAATGATTATTAAGTTCAGATTTGGTGATGATTTAAAAAGAAAAAGGGAGTTGTTAGAAATGGTTGTTAAAAGTATTCATAACTCTAAATACGATGAACTCGAAGGATATGAAGCAGAACAAACAAGTTTAGATGACTTAAAAGCACAATACGCTACATTAAAAGCTGAAACAGATGCAACTATTGCTAAAAAGGATAAAACTATTACTGAAAAGAATAAAACCATTTCAAATCAGAGTAAAGCTCTATCCGAAAAAGATCGTTGGATTGAAAAAGCTAAAATAGCACTTGCAAAAAACCATATCTCCATTTAAATTATTTTTTATTTTAAATTAGCTTAAAATTTGGTTAGGTATTTGGTAATGTTGTCATTGAGAAAAATTTCTGATTTAATACATCAAATTACCTTATGAAACCAAATTTAAAATCCAATTAGCTCAAAAATTGAAAATCAAGTTTAGATTTTTAGATGAATTAAAAAAAAAGGAGTTGTTAGAAATGATTGTTAAAAGTATTCATAACTCTAAATACGATGAACTCGAAGGATATGAAGCAGAACAAATAAGTTTGGATGATTAAAAGCTGAATATGAGGCATTTAAAGTTGAATCCAATGAAATAATTGCTAAAAAGGATAAAACTATTGCTGAAAAGGATTGTTGGATTGAAAAAGTTAAAAATGCACTTGCAAAAAACAATATCATCATTTAAATTTAAATCAACTTTAAAATTTGCTTCAATACAGGTTATTATACATATCCTAAATTCTAATTTACTTTTTTATAAAATTCCTGTGAAAAATTCACACATAATATTTTTTACAATCAACAGATTAACCAAAACCAAATTTTGAGTTAACACAAAACACATTTTTAAGGGGATTCAGTTTACAAAACGGAGAGAAGATTCAAATAGAACTGAAAGACACGAAAGGAAAATCAGGCTGCAAATGAAATTGTAAATTTTACATGTGTAGCCAACGGAAATGAAGAATTTTATGCAGTTTATACAAACAATTAGGGAAAAGCTTCACTAGTTTTAAACAATAAAGATCCATGCAAACATCAAATTACAGTAAGCTTTGGATGTAATGACAAATTAAATCCAACAACTGCCCAGCAAACAATTACCCTTAAAGACGGAACTTCAAACGAAGATATTACTTCATCAGGAGTAAATTCCACAGCAAGCACAAGTTCTTCTGAAAATTCCAGTTACACACCTGAAGAACAGTTATACTACGATGAAGAGACAGGAGCAACATATAATAAAGAGGGCATAATTGTCGGAGGGCAAAACGACTGTGCAAGTTTAGACTACATTAAAACTCATCCTCCACAAGTTGACGAAGACGGAAACTTAGTATAGGCAATTTTAATTAAAAGTATTATTAAATTAATACTTCTAAATTCTTTTTTTAATTATCCCAACTGCAGATGCACCATTTTCCATTGACCTTTTGAAAATTAACTGCTGTTTTTGATATCCATCTGCGTTCATTGCCGTGGATTTTAGCTGTCAGTCTGACATCACCTATTAAAGAAGCATTATTTTCATCATCAAAGAATATGTTAGGCTCTATTATATCGGATTTGGAATAATCTATAGTGCCGTCTTGAATTTTGGATATAAATTCTGATTTGGATAATTTGTCTGCAAACATCCCCCTCAATTCAAAACCGTTTAAGACAACATTATTTAATTCATCGATATTTTTATCAATTACCTCCTTTTGAAAATCGGCAAAAACATCAATTACTTCACGTTCATCATCACAGAATGATTTTTTTGAAATTAGTTCTACATCAGCCATGATATAATATATAAATTAATAAGTACATATTACTTTATGTATGAATGATAGGTTGGTGAAACTATTAGTGGAATTCCAGAGTTAAACTGCGAGAAAACAAAGGATACCATTGTTGAATTCATGAAATCAAAAGTGTTAAAAGCAAATTGCAAGGGCATTGTTGTCGGTTTAAGCGGAGGAATTGATTCAACACTGACCGCATATCTTGCCTGTGAAGCGGTGGGATGCGACAGAGTGTTTGGAATCGTAATGCCATCCACTACAACACCAACTGAAGATAAAATTCATGGCGTCGAAATAGCTAAAAGTTTAGGTATCGAATACTCTGAAATTGCTATTGACAGCATTTTAAATGAATATCTGTTAATGACACACCTTGAAGAGGATAATCTGGCAATAGGCAATCTTAAAGCCAGAATCAGAATGTCTATCATTTATTATTATGCAAATCATATGAATTACCTTGTCAGCGGAACGGGTAACCGAAGTGAAATCCTCATCGGATACTTTACAAAACATGGCGATGGTGCATGTGACATGGAGCCGATTGGAGATTTGTACAAAAGTGATGTTTTCAGATTAAGTGAATACATGAATGTTCCCAAAGAAATCATCACAAAACCTCCAAGGGCAGGTCTTTGGGCAAATCAGAGCGATGAAGATGAAATCGGAATGAGTTATGATTTACTTGACAGGATTTTATATCTCTACACTGAAAAATATATGAAAGAGACAAAGATTGCTGAAAAACTTGATATTTCAGTTGATGACGTTGACATGATTATTGCAAAAATCATCAGGAGCGAGCACAAAATCAAAGTTCCTGAAATCCCTAAAAAAACAATTTTATAGCGGTGATTTGGTGAGTGAAAATATAGAAAAGAAATGGCAGAAAAAATGGGCTGATGCAAAAATATTTGAATCAAACCCTGATGAACGAGAAAAACTATTCCTTACGGTAGCTTTCCCATATCCTAGCGGTGCAATGCACATAGGACACGGAAGAACATACACCGTACCTGATGTTTACGCGAGATTTAAAAGAATGGAAGGTTACAACGTCCTGTTCCCGATGGCCTGGCATGTGACAGGAGCACCAGTTATAGGAATAGCAGACAGAATAAAAAGAAAAGACCCTTGGACACTTGACCTTTACCAGAGAGTTCACGGTGTTCCAAAGGAAACCCTACCAAAACTTGAAGACCCAGAATTTATTGTAAAATATTTTTCAACCGAATACCATGAAGTGATGGAGGAAATGGGCTATTCTATAGACTGGCGAAGGGAATTCAGAACAATTGACCCTACATATAAAAAATTCATTGAATGGCAGATAACTACCCTTTACGAAAAGGGACTGGTGGCCAAAGGAGAACATCCGGTTAAATACTGTCCTAACTGTGACAACCCTGTTGGAGACCACGACCTACTTGAAGGTGAAGGAGTTGGTGTGAATGAATTAACACTTTTAAAATTCCCAATTGACAATAAACTCCTTGTTACAGCAACACTCCGACCCGAAACAATTGTCGGCGCAACAAACATCTGGCTGAACCCTGATGTTGAATATGTTCTTGTTGACGCTGAAGGGGAAAACTGGGTCATTACAAAGAAAGCTCACTACAATCTCAAATACCAAATCAGGGATTTGAAAATCATTGATGAAATTGACCCAAATGATTTAATAGGTAAAATAGCTGAAAACCCATTTACCGGTGATGAATTGCCTATTTTCCCTGCAAGCTTTGTAAGCGCATCATACGGAAGTGGTGTTGTATTTTCAGAACCTGCCGACGCACCGGCAGACTACATTGCACTTAAGGATTTAAAAAACAACGAGGAACTTATAGGTAAATATAATCTTGAAGATATTATTAAAAACGTTAATCCTATACCTGTGTGCAGTCTTAAGGGATACGGAGAAATCCCTGCAGCCGACATTATTGAGAGATTAGGAATAACAGACCAGAACGATGAAAAACTCCACGAGGCAACAAACGAATTATACAAACAGCAGCACAGTAAAGGTACCATCATTGAATCCATTCCAGGATTCGGAGGTATGAAAGTGCGTTTTGCCCGTGAAGAGTTAAAAGAAAAATTAATTTCCGAAAACATGGCAACAATAATGTATGATTTTGCCGAAAGACCTGTTGTGTGTAGATGCGGAAACAACTGTGTGGTTAAAATCATGGATGACCAGTGGTTCATGAAATACAGCAATGAAGAGTGGACCGAGAAGACCCTCGAAGTCCTTGAAGGTGAAACCGTAATTCCTAAAGAAATCAAAAACAACTTTGAATATTACATCAACTGGCTGGATGACTGGGCTTGCTCAAGAAAAGTGGGGCTTGGAACAAGGCTTCCATGGGACAGTCAGTGGTTGATTGAGCCTTTAACTGATTCCACAATTTACATGTCATACTATTCAATTGCAAAATACTTAAAAGACATGGACCCCGATGATTTGAACAGAGCATTTTTCGACAAGGTACTGTTGAACAGGACTTCAGGTGAAATAACCGTTCCCGAAGATAAAGTAAAGGAAATTCAAGATGAATTCAATTACTGGTATCCTCTGGACTGGAGATTATCTGCAAAAGACCTCGTTGGAAACCATTTAAGTTTTTTAATGTTCCACCACAGTGCGATTTATCCGAAAGACAAATGGCCTAGGGGAACTGTGGTTTTCGGCATGGGTCTTCTTGAAGGAAACAAGATGTCGTCCTCAAAGGGTAACGTCATACTTTTAAAAGATGCAATCAGAGATTACAGTGCGGATGTCGTCAGACTCTTCCTAATGGCATCCGCCGAACCGTGGCAGGACTTTGACTGGAGGGAAAAAGAAGTTCTTGGAACTAAAAGAAGACTTGAATGGTTCAGAGAATTCGCAACCAGAGTCGAAAATATAAAAGGCTCACCATTGGATTTGAATAGCATCAAAGATGTTGAACTGACCCGTACCATTGATATGTGGATGTTAAACCAGCTTAACGAACACATCAGAAATGCAACCGAAGCCCTTGAAGTCTTTCAGACAAGACAAGCACTTCAGGATTCACTGTTCCTTCTTAAAAAAGATGTTGACCACTACCTCTACCGTGTCAAACACCTGCTTGACGCACAAGATCCGGCAATTATTTATGTCCTTTCAACAGTGCTTGAAGCATGGATCAGGCTTCTTGCACCGTTCACCCCTCATACTTCAGAGGAGTTATGGAGCAAATATGGTGGAGAAGGTTTTGTAAGTCAGGCAAAGTGGCCTGAAGCTGACATGAGTCTCATAAGTCCTGAAATTGAAAAATCAGAGGAACTTGTGGAAAATATCATAAAGGACATTGGACACATCAAACAGATGGTTGGCGAAGACATTGAGAAGGTTCACGTTTATCTTGCACCCGATTGGAAATGGGAATTATACAAAATAGCTGACGAAGTGGGAAAACCTGATATTGGCCAGATTATGGGCAGAGCCGTCGGCGCCACCATCCATGACGATAAAAAGGAAATAGCCATGGTGGCTAAAAAAATCGCTAAGGAAATAACTAAAACAAGATACATCGGTAAAATCAACGAAAAAGAAATCTTAACCGATGCTATTGACTATATCAAACAGGAATGTGGCAATGAAGTCATTATCCATACTGATGATTCATATGACCCTCAAAATAAGGCTAAAAACGCAATGCCTTACAAACCTGCTTTATTTATGGAATAGATTTCATATTCCACTTTTATTTTTTTAAAATTCTCATACCTCATTATCCATCACGGCAATGCCATGCATTTAAATTACTTCATTTATAAAAGAAATGCAATGATTGAACATTAATGCACAATCTATTTAAGTCAGTAAAAAAAATTATTGAATAGATGTGATTTAATGAATTTCAAAAAGATAATAATAGCAAGTATTTTCCTGCTTGCAATACTTTCCATAGGATTGGCTGCAGCATGTGAAAATACTACAGATAATATAATTACCGGTGAAAAAGGAGCAGATATTGATGGGGAAAGTGATTTGGTTGGTTCACCTGAAACTGCCACATTTAAAGATTTAAACAACCTGATTTCACAATCCGAAAACCTCACCGTGCTGGAGCATGACTATACCTTCAACCCGACAGCCGATGAAATATATTACGGAGGTATTGAAATTGCAAGAGATAATTTAACCATTGACGGTGATGGTCACAGCATTGACGCCACCAATCTTTCAAGAATGTTTAATGTTGGTGGGAAAAATATTATTTTGAAAAATATCAATTTCAAAAACGGCTTTTCAGATACAAACGGCGGAGCATTATATATTACCGGAAATGCAAGCAGGATAATTAATTGTACATTCACAAGCAATCATGCAGATGTTGACGGTGGAGCGATTTTCATTAAAAATACCATCAACATCCAGATCAGCAATTCTGCATTTAAAAACAATACTGCAACATATAAAGGAGGAACAATATACTGGTTTGGAGGAAACGGCGAAATTACAGGTTCAGCATTCAATATGAATCTTGCCGGTGAAGATGGGGGAGCAGTTTATTTCAGAGGAGAAAAGGGAACAATTAAAGACTCCAATTTCACAGACAACACCGCCCTTTATAACGGTGCAGTATACATGAACAGTAACGAAGGGATTGTGTATAACTGTATATTCACTGAAAATACAGCAACTGACAGTGCCGGAGCACTGGGATGGGTTAAAAAGGACAACGGAACAATAGCCTATTGTCAGTTTGTAAACAACACCTCCCCACATGGAGGAGCACTCTACCTTAACAACGGGACAGAATTCTATATCAGAGATTCAATATTTGAAAACAACAGTGCCTATATTAACGGAGGAGCAGTATTCTGGGACAGCGGGAACGAAGGAAGAGTAATTGGCTGTTCATTTAAAAACAATACTGCACGTAATTTTGGAGGAGCAATCTGCTGGAACAATACCCAAAACGGATACATATCCCACTGCCAGTTTGATAAAAACGATGCATTTGATGGAGGATCAGTTTATTTCAGAGGTTCAAACGGACTTATAACCTATTCCGATTTCACAAACAACAGTGCATACTATAACGGAGCCATATACCTTAACAGTCCATTTGGAGAAATTAATTACTGTTTATTTGAAAACAATAGTGCTGCAAACAGTTCCGGAGCACTGGGATGGATTAAAAAGGACAACGGCATTATAAACAACACAAAGTTCATTGCCAATAAAGCGGTTGACGGCGGAGCAATATATGTTAATGAAGGAAATAACTTGACGATTGAAAATTCCGAATTCCTAAAAAATAGTGCATCCAACAAAGGAGGAGCAATCTGCTGGGACAACAGTATAAACGGAGTGATTATTAACAGCTGTTTTGAAAACAACTCAGCATCATCAGGCGGAGCAATACTCAACAACGGAACAATAAATGTCAAACACACTACATTCAAAAACAACACCGCATCCGACGGCAACAGTGACATTGCCGTTGTCGGAAACGGAAGTGTGGGACACATTCCCGATTTGACAATCAGCGTTAAAGACAATATATATGGAAGTACCGTTAAAATCATGATTATGCCTATTTACGACGATAAAGCAGTTGATAACGGTACAGTGTCAGTGAAAATCAACAATGATTACTACAATGCCACAGTAATCAACGGAACCGGAACGATTGAGATTCCAAACCTTGACAGTGAAACCTATACTGCCAATGTAAGTTACACCACATCGGATTCATACTACAGCACTTCCCGAGAAGCATTGACTTTCACCGTGAACAGACAGACCTGCCAGATTATCTCATCAGACAAATCTTATGTAATCAATTACGGCGGAAAATACTCCATTACCATTAAAGATGCCAAAGGCATAACACTTTCAGGAGTTGAAGTGATTTTCAAATTAAACGGTGAAAACATCGGATTTGCAACAACAGATTCAAACGGTATTGCTGTCATTTCATTAACCGGCAACATGCTTAAGGCCACAAAAGCAGGCAGAAAAAACTTATTTATCATATTAGATAATTACAGATATCAAGGAAATAAAACCGTTAAGATAACCATCAACAAGGAAAAAATAAAAATTACCGCCAATGCAAAGACATTTAAAAAATCCAAAAAATACACCGTCACCCTGAAAAACAGTAAAGGTAAAGCTGTTAAAAATGTTAAGGTTATTTTAAAAGTCAAGGGCAATACATATAAGGCAACCGCAAACTCCAAAGGAAAAGCCACATTTAAATTAGCTAAACTGACTAAAAAAGGCAAATATACTGCCAAAATTACTTTTAAAGGCAATGCATACTATAAATCATCAACCAAAAAAGTAAAAATTACAGTAAAAGGATAGGCCAAATCCTTTTATATTTTATTTTTTTATCAATACCAACCGTGGAAAAATCTGTGATTTCCATCATCAAACCCCATTTAATTAAAAAAACCACCCATAAAAATAAAGGTTATCCAAAAAAATAGTAAAATAATAATAGGTATAATCAAAAATATGACTGCTATAATTTTCTTGCAAAAACCAGATATCCACTGTGACCAACCATTCGGGTTTTCGGCCGGACACCCTGTGACCTAACCTCAAGACCCCTTTCAAGAGTCTCAAATATTTCAATGTCATAAAATCCAAGCTTTTTAGCTATGCGATAAGAAATCTCAGCATGGTCAATATACGGTGCATAAACAGCAAGCCAGCCACCTACATTGAGAGAGTCCATAACCTCCTCAAATATTTCAAATGGCTTCGGTAAATCTAGGAAAATTAGGTCAAGATTATCCTCATCGATGCCTTGTTTAATGTCCTGATTTTTCACATGGACATTTTCAATGCCGAATTTGTCAATGTTTTTAGCTGCGACTTCGGCAAAGTCCTCCCTGATTTCATAGGTGAACACGACCCCGTCTGGACCGACAACATTTCCAAAATTAAGTGCTATGGCCCCGGCTCCTGTTCCGGCGTCAACCACACGTGAGCCCGCACCCAAACCTGTGTGAGCTAGAACCTGACCGATGTCCTTTTTTATAAGGATTGAACATCTCCTGTCCATGACATCAATAAAGTCATTAATGTTGGGTTTCACAATTTTGAATGAGTGGTTCAAATGGCTTTTAACCTCATCGCCGATTTTCGCATTGTCCAACACTTCAGATTTAATAATTCCCAAATCACTTTGAAATTCCTCGCCGGGCTTTAGAACATATTTTTTTCCGCGTTTATCCAAAATCATCTTCATAAGAAATACAACCTAATTTTCCATTTGCGCAAGTCTTTTCACTCTTTTAAGAGAATCCGGATGTGTGGAGAATATTTCCATGATTCCGTTTTTCCTTGAAATCTTAACGTCTGAGTTTGCAATCCTTCGTAACTCCTCATCTGATATTTTTCCGTCTCCGTCAAAGTCTATTTGCTGGAAATCAGTGACGTCATGTTTTGCATTGTTAACGTCATTTACAAAGAATGCTCTGTTAGCATTTACCTCATCAATTGTTTGTTTAGAGCATCTTGCAGCACCATAGGACAGTTTATAAAGTGCAGATACAAGTGAAGCCGGACGGTTTCCATATTCCACGCTTGCTTCATCTGCATAGTATTCGCGGGTTCTTGATATGAACAGTACGAGGAGTTGACCTATCAAGTAAAACAGATAACCTAAAATTCCAATTATTAATCCTCCGCCGTTTCTGCTATCTCCCGAAAATATGAAAGAAAGTGCAATGTAATAACAGATCATTGGAATAACACTTACTGCAGCCGTTACAATCATATCATTATGCTTGATATGACCCATTTCATGACCCAGTACTGCCCTTAATTCATCACGATCCAGTAATCCTAAAATCGGACGTGTAATTGCAATGTGACCACTTCTGCTTGATCTGCCATAGGCAAACGCATTGGGAATATTAATTTCTGACAGCCCGATTTCCGGCATCGGAACGCCAGCCGCATCAGCAAGTTCTTTAACCATCTGATGAATATGAGGAGCTTCAGCTTCTGATAAAGGTCTTACATTCATTGAGCGCTTAACAATTGATGGTCCAAACCAATACTGTAAAAATACAATGATTAAACTTACTCCCATAAAGAAATACCAACTGCTTATTCGCAAATATATTCCAACAAGCATTACAAGGAAATAAACAATTGAAAACATCAATATGGACGTTATTATCATTCTTAATCTGAGTTTCCATGTGCCTTTCATTTTTACACCTTTTTGATTTTCAAATTCTCACTTAAAATATATCTTATATAATATAAATAAGTTAGTAAAAAATAATTAATACTACCTACTACATACATCTTACTATAATAAAATGGTGATTAAATGAGCGGACCATGGGTAGAGAAATATAGACCACAAAAATTAGAAGACATTGTAGGACAAAAACAAATAGTTACAAGACTTGAAAAATATGTAGGCGAAAGTAGCATGCCCAACCTGATGTTTACAGGTCCCGCAGGTGTCGGTAAAACAACCACAGCACTGGCACTTGTAAAATCCATGCTGGGAGAATACTGGAGACAGAACTTTTTAGAACTGAATGCTTCAGACGCAAGAGGAATTGAAACTGTAAGGAACAACATTAAAAATTTCTGCCGTTTGAAACCTGTAGGAGCTCCGTTTAGAATAGTTTTCCTTGACGAAGTCGACAACATGACAAAAGACGCACAGCACGCGCTTCGCCGTGAAATGGAAATGTATACTAAAACCGCTTCATTTATACTTTCATGCAATTACTCATCAAAAATAATAGACCCCATCCAATCCAGATGCGCAATATTCAGATTCGCTCCTATAAAAGGAGATGAAATCAAACAGCGTCTAGAATTCATATGTGAAAACGAAGGATTTGAATTCAGTGATGAAGGTCTTAATGCCATCATTTATTTTGCTGAAGGAGACATGAGAAAAGCAGTTAACGTTTTACAGGCTGCAACTTCGGAAGGAGAAATAATATCCGAAGATTCCGTTTATGAAGTAGTATCCAAGGCAAAACCTCAGGACATCGGAAACATGATAAACAATGCTCTTATGGGAGATTTCATGAGTGCTCGCAACATATTAAGAGATACGATGGTGCTTCAGGGAACAAGCGGAGAGGACATGGTGACCCAAATCTATCAGGACGTTTCCAAGCGCGTAATCGAAGGAAAAATGGATGCAAACATCTATATGGACCTGATTGAGGCAATTGCCGAATGTGACTTTAGAATAAGGGAAGGAGCAAATCCAAGAATACAACTTGAAGCATTACTCACACAATTCTTATAAGGTATAAAAATGTTATGGACCGACAAATACCGACCGCAGGAATTATCAGACGTTGTCGGTAATAAAAAAGAAATAAAAATAATCACCGATTGGGTTGGCGAATGGAAAAAAGGAAACCCTCAGACCCCCCTGCTTCTGGTAGGACCTCCAGGAATTGGAAAAACCACCCTAGCTTTAATCATAGCAAAGGAATTTTCAGAATCAATTGAACTTAATGCAAGTGATAAACGATCACAGGACGTGATAAAAAGCACAATCGGAGAATCATCATCCTCAAGATCACTTTTTGGAGATGAATATAAACTAATCATCCTTGATGAAGTGGACGGGATTCACGGAAGCAATGACCGTGGAGGAGTAAAGGAAATCGGAAACATAATTAAAACCTCCCACCATCCGATGATTCTGATTGCAAATGACTTCTACTCCAAAAGACTGCAATCAATCAAACCGAAATGTCAGGTCATAAAGATGAAAAAATCTCGCTGGAATTCAATATCAGCGTTGCTTAGAAAAATAGCTCAGTCAGAAGGAATTGAAGCCGACCCAGTTGCCCTTAAAGAAATTGCCGTTAAATCACAGGGGGATGTGCGTTCAGCAATAAATACCCTTCAGGCACTTGCCGACAGCGATAAAAAGTTGGAGGTAAGTGATGTAAAGGACATGAAAATAAAAGATACACGCTCCGACATATTCAATGCAATAACCGGTGTTTTAAAAAGCAAAACCCCTGCGCATGTAAAGGAAGCCCTGTGGGTTGAGGAAGACCCTACACTTGTGATGGAATACATTGCAGAAAACATCCCCAGGGAATACAAGAAAAAAGACGAAATCAAACAGGCATACGAATACATTGCAAAAGCAGACCTGTACTTCGGAAGGGCGCAGAACAGTAGGAACTACGGCTACTGGAAATATGCAACCGATTTTATGGGAATCGGAGTGAGCAATTCAAAGCATGAAACCTATAAGAAATTCACAAAAATTCAAACCCCAACAATATTTACAACAATGAGCCGCAACCGTGGGAAAAGAAACTTAAGAGACGGAATTGCCGAGAAGATGTCAGATAAAATGCACATATCCCATACAATTGCAATATCAATGTTTCCATATCTGGAAATAATGTTTCAAAACGATGAACTTGCATGGGAAATAGCCGACTATCTGAATCTTGATAATGATGAAATAAAACGGTTCAGGAAAAGACAGATCCCTAAAAAAGTTGTAAACAAAATGGAAAAGAAAAAAGCTGAAATGAGAGTTGAAGAACGTGACAGACATGCTGAAGAACTTAAAAATATGATGAATGTGATTCCTGAAGTTGAAGAACCTCAAGATGACGGTGAACTGCCGTTTGAAATTCCGGGTATTAATGAAACTGAGGAAACTGTTGAAGAACCGAAAATTGAAGAAGAAAAAGTTGAGGAGAAAAAAGATAAAAAGAAAACTGAAACACAGACCACACTATTCAGTTTCTGATTATAACAAGGTCAATCTCAAAATTGTGCTGGAGAATATTTTTTTGAATATTTCCTGTATAAGGTTACAATACTTAAGATGAGCCAGATTCATCTCAAATTACCATCAACGCATGGATGATTTTTTTAGCTTCAGCACTATTAAAATCATCAAATTTCTTTAGTTCTTCGATATTATCTTTGTATTTTTTGTTTTCATTATTAAGCTCATTATTTATATCATTAAGC
>CACYBU010000093.1 GCA_902772665.1 uncultured Methanobrevibacter sp.
ACAGTTTACACATAGTATCATCTCTAAATTCTGGTGTTTGTGTTTTCCTGCCAGTGAAAAAATTAATTTTAAATCTAATGGAAAACACTTGTTTTATGATTTGTTTGAAGTTATATATAAATATTGATAAAAAAAAATTATAGAAACTAGTATATAAGCATTGAAGAGTAAATACAATTTTATAGAGTAAAATAAATATTTTAAAACAAGAACAATATTGACATGATAATCAATGAATTTCCGTTTTAAAATGTAAGAAAATTTTATATTAAACATTCGACATATAAGACAATAATATTTAATGAAAACGGGAATGGGACTTATGAATATAGATAGCGTTGCCAAATATAGGAATTATTTATTGCCACTAATGGATTGTATTTCAATTATTTTAGGCTATTATCTTGTATCAGTATTGATTACCGATTCATTTTTAATACAACCCACCAGTACAATAACCAGAAATGAAATACTGATAAGCATCATCCTGGCAATAATCATATTCCAGATTGTATTCAGATTATCAAAAAGATACACAAACATCGTCCGTTATGAAAACAATCAGGATTATCTTTTATATATTGTGCTTTCAGTAATATCTTCACTTATTGTGTCTTTAATTGAAGAGCTGGCCTTGAATATGAAAAATCCTTCAATAAAATTAAATTTGGTTGTGGGACTGGTAATCGGAATGATTATAATTGCGTACCACCTAATCATCAGATATATGCTGTTATCAAATCCTTCATCCAAAAGAAACGGCGATTCCTCTAAAAAGAAGAAATTACTGATAATAGGCGGAGGATATTCTGCCAACGATATAATCAAAACCCTAAATTCCAAACTTAGAGGCCAATATGAAATTATAGGCATTATCGACGATAATAAAAAACGAATAGGCTATTCTGTTGCAGGCGTCAGAATCATAGGTAGCAGAAATGACATCATAAAAATCTGCGAAGAACACGACGTTGATGAAATCTTCTTTTCAATTGTAAACATAGACAACAAAAATAAAAAGGAAATACTTGAAATCTGCAGCAAAACCCAAGCCAAAGTTAAAGTCCTTCCAAGCTTATCAGAGTTAATAACCGAGGAAAACCTCTACCATAGCCTCAGAGATGTTGGAATAGAAGACCTCCTTGGAAGAGACCCAATTGAACTTGACAATCACAACATCAAAAGTCTGATTGAAGGAAAAATTGTCCTCGTAACCGGAGCCGGAGGATCAATAGGCTCCGAACTCTGCAGACAGATAATGCTTCACAATCCAAAGCAGATACTTCTTCTGGACAATTATGAAAACAGTCTTTATGACATTGAACTTGAATTAAAAACCACCCATCCGAATAATGACATTCGTGCAGTAGTTGCCAATATCCGTGAAAAGGACAGGCTGGACAAGATATTTGAACAGTACCGTCCGGATATCGTATTCCATGCAGCCGCTCATAAACATGTGCCTTTAATGGAGAACAATCCAACCGAAGCGATTAAAAATAATGTGTTCGGAACCTATAATCTGGTGAACTGTTCAGACAGCTATAACGTTAAGCGTTTTATACTGATTTCAACAGATAAAGCTGTTAACCCTACAAATATAATGGGTGCCACAAAAAGATTATGTGAAATGATTATACAGGCAAAAAACAAACAGAGCAACACCGAATATGTTGCGGTTCGCTTCGGCAATGTGCTTGGAAGCAACGGATCCGTCGTGCCATTATTCAAAAAACAACTGGCGCAGGGAGGACCGCTTACAGTCACACATAAGGAAATCACCAGGTTTTTCATGACAATCCCCGAAGCAGTTGCACTCGTACTTCAGGCGATCACTTATGCCGAAGGCGGAGAAATCTTTGTTCTGGACATGGGAGAACCTGTGAAGATTTATGATTTGGCAAAAAGTCTCATTGAATTATCCGGATATACCCTCGGAGAAGATATGGAAATTGAAATTACCGGAATGAGACCTGGAGAAAAACTCTATGAAGAATTGCTAATGGATGAGGAGAATCTAGAGAAAACAAAACATGAAAAGATTTTCATCACAGAACCTATGGATCTGACAATAGATGATGTTGAAGAAAAACTGGACATGTTCCGAATGATTGTAGATGAAGAGACAACCTCTAAAGAGGAGATTAAAGAAACTATGAAAAAATGTGTTCCTACTTACAGAGAGCCTAAAGAAGTTAACGGAGAATGAAATAATGAATATACCTTTTTCACCACCAGACATAAGCGAAACTGAAATTGATGAAGTAATAACAGCATTGAAATCCGGCTGGATTACAACCGGACCGAAAACAAAGGAATTTGAAAGACAAATTACCGAGTACTGCGACAGTGACAGAACCGTCTGTTTAAGTGCTGCAACTACCGCTTTGGAGATGACTTTAAGAGTACTGGGTATTGGAAAAGGTGACGAAGTAATTGTACCTGCATATACCTATACCGCATCATGCAGCGTTATCTGTCACGTCGGAGCAACACCCGTTATGATTGATAGCCAGACCGACCGGGAAGAAATGGATTATACAATAATGGCCGAGGCAATAACCAATAAAACAAAAGCAATTATACCAGTAGACATTGCAGGTATTTTATGTGATTATGATAAAATCTTTGAAGTGGCGAATGATAAAAAAGAGTTATTTGCCCCATCAAATGAAATACAAAAAGCATTCAATAGAGTTATTGTTGTTGCAGACTGTGCTCATGGTTTTGGCGCTATCCAAAAAGGCAGAAAAGCCGGAACATTGGCTGATTTTACCTGCTTTTCATTCCATGCTGTTAAAAATCTCACAACAGCTGAAGGCGGAGCAGTAACCTGGAAAAACCATAACGGCATCGACAGCGAAAAACTCTACAAAGAATATCAGATTTATTCACTTCACGGTCAGACCAAAGACGCCCTGGAAAAAACCCAGAAAGGATCATGGGAATATGATATTCTAATTCCTGCATATAAATGCAACATGACCGATATTCAGGCAGGAATTGGTTTAGGACAGCTTAAAAGATATGAAACAATGCTTCAAAGAAGACATGAGATTATTAAAAAGTATGAAGAAGCCTTTAAAGACACAAGAGTCATCATGCCAAATCACACCAGTGAAAATCATACATCATCCGGCCATTTATACCTGACCCGGCTAAAAAACATTACCCCTGAAGAGAGAAATGAAATTATTGTGAAAATGGAAGAGAGAGGAATAAGTACCAATGTACACTACAAACCGCTACCTTTATTAACTGCCTATAAGAATTTAGGATTCGACATTGAAGATTATCCTAATGCTTATCATTTATTTGAAAATGAACTTAGCCTTCCGATTTATTCAACACTAAGCGATGAAGAAGTTGAATATATCTCTAAAAACCTGTTGGAAATTTTAGAAGAATACTAGATACAAACCCTCCATTAAGACTCAAAGGGAAAAAATTTTTATAAAACAAACTTAATCACTCAAGATATAAATTAAGTTTTAATTTATCTAATACATATTATTAAATTAACATGCACATATTTATAGAAAATAGATAATAATATTTTATTAAAAATAAAGAATTATACATTCCTTAAACTTGTATTAAACATATGAAAAATTATGAACAAAAAAATTAACTAAAAATTACATAACACAAATTAGAAAAATCAATAATTAAATAAATATTTTCTAAGTTTATAGGAGTGAATGAAATTAGATATATATTTATAATAAAAAAAACATAATTAATATCAATTTTATTATTTATTGTTAGGGGAAGTTAAATGCTAAATAATCCATTGGTAAAAAAATCATTATCCAAAATTGTAGAAAAAGAACATGAAGAAAATCTTAAAAGGAGATTTAAGGAATATTATCCCGATGATGAAACCCCCGAAGGAATTGATAATCTTATAAGAGCTCTAAACCTACCTAAAGAAGATATCGAATACATTGCTAATGACATACAGGAAACGGTTGAAAAAACAATCATCCCTATAATTAAAGCCCTAATGGATGGCATTGAAACTGATGAGGATATAGCTGAAAAAACCAAAATCAAATTAAATATCGTTAGAAAAATATTATATAAACTTTATGATTTAAAAATTGCCAATTACAAAAGGAGTAAGGATCCTGAAACTCAATGGTTCACCTATTCATGGAAATTTGATGAAGAGGAATTGATAAGACAGATTAATGCAGAAGGTGAAGAGGAGTTAAATGAACTTAATGAAGATTTGAAAAATGAAGAAAACAATATGTTTTTCGTCTGCCCATTAGGTCATGTGAGATATAACTTTGATGAAGCTTCAGATGAAGAATTTTTATGTGTCTGCGGTGAAGAGTTGCAGTTTCAGGACAACACCGATAGAATAAAACAAATAAAAAAGGATATCAAATTAATCAAAAGTGATTTAAATTCATTTAACAAAAAACTGAAAAAGAAATAGATAAAGATGGAAATTAAATTGCTTGAAAAGGAAAATACTCCTGAAAATGTAATCAAACACTGCAAGGCTGTTTGCAGGAAGGCTATGAAAATAGCTGCTAATTTTGACAATGTAGATAAAGATCTTATTCGAAAAGGTGCCTTGTTACATGATATCGGAAGATCCAAAACCCACGGAATCACCCATGCTATTGCGGGAGTTGAAATTGCCCGAAAATACGGTTATGGAGGAGATGTTCTGAATATAATTGAAAGACATATTGGTGCTGGAATTACTGCTGAAGAAGCAGAAGAACTTGGGCTTCCCAAAAAATCTTATGTTCCATTGACTCTTGAGGAAAAAATTGTTGCCCATGCCGATAATTTAGTAAGCGGAACTGAAGAAGTTGATATTGATTTTGTCATTGACAAATGGAAAAAAAACATCAAAAACAGTGATGACAATATTAAAAGATTGATGGAACTTGATGATGAATTAATGAAAAACTGAGGATGAAAATGAAAGTGATATGTTCAAGTGAAGAGTCATTATACCGTCCGGAAGCGGTCCGGTGGAGGCAGAGAATGGAAATGATGGAGCCTTTAGGAGATACGGTTGTTTTACTGCCCTGCAGTATGAAAAAACCGTATTCCAATTCTAAATCTCATCAGAAGTTTAGAAAACTGACAAGGTCTTTTCAGGAACTTATTGTAACTTCCCCCTTCGGGATCTGTCCAAGAGAGCTTGAAAACACCTTTCCGATTCAGTCATATGATGTAAGCACTACAGGTTCCTGGTCATGTGATGAAATTGAGGAAACCGGCAAACTGATTGCAAAATATTGTGAAGGTAAAAATATTGTTGCTAACCTTGCGGGAGGCTATCTTGAATCTTGTGAAGCATATATTGATGATTTTACCAATGTCTGTACCGATGGACGTCCGACTTCTGCGGATTCACTTTATAATTTAAGAATGGAACTTAAAAATCATGAGCGATTGAACAGAATGGATAAAACTTTACATGGACTTAGGTCAATTGGAAAATACCAGTTTGGTGAAAACGGAGATAAGTTCATTCCCGACAATGTCAAGACAAAAGGAATGTATCATAAAAGAATTTTATCCAATGGTGTTCAACTTGCCTTGCTGAACAAGGATTACGGATTATTCCGACTGAATATGGCCGGTGGAGAAATTTTAAAGAATTTGAGGATTCATATTGTCAGTATTGATTTTGATTTAAAAACAAATACTGTTTTTGCACCTGGAATAGAAAAAGCAGACCATAATATCATTCCCAACGATGAGGTAGTTGTTGTGCGTGACGATACCGTTGTTGGAGTGGGCAGGGCAGTAATGACTGGCCGTGAAATGGAAGAATGCAACAATGGTATTGGCGTTAAATTGAAACATCGTTTGAAAAGATAACAATATATTTAAATATCATCATTAATAATTATAAATACATAAAATAAAGGAGACAACTTATGTCAGAAGATTTAGTAAATGATATCAAAGAAGCTATTACCCCTATCAATGACCCTCATATGGGAATCAGTATTGTAGATATGGGTATTGTACAAAATATTACTGTAGATGGTGATCAAGCAGAAATTATTCTCAAACCAACCAACCCTGGCTGTATGAGTATCACCCGTATTGCGGCTGATGCTAAAATTAGGGCGGAAAGTGTTGAAGGTATTGAAAAGGCAGTCATTACTATTGAAGGACATGCGATGGCAGAGTCCATTAATGAAATGATTAACAAATAATTTTTTTGAAATTTCATATTAATCATATAAAAAACCAAAACGTTTATATATGTTAATTAATATAAGTATTAGTGTTGACAGTTAACTGTCACACGATTTTCATAGGCTAGTGGCACAGCTTGGTTAGCGCGCTCGGCTGATAACCGGGAGGTCATGGGTTCGAATCCCATCTAGCCTATTACTTACTATTTTTAATAATTTTACCAATTAGATAACAATTTTTTTTAGTTTTGAATTCTCCAAAACAAATATATATCATATTCTACATAATTTAACCTGAATGTACAAAAAATAGGAATGATGATTAAAATGTGGGAAAAACTGAATGAAAAATTTAAAAAATACCCAGCACGGATGAGAGTAGCCGAAAAGATGATTGAACTTGGTCTCTCCCTTGGAAAAGACAGTAAAATCTACTGTGGAAACTTAAAAATCAGTGACAAGGCACTGGCCACAGCCGCCGAAGTTGACAGGCGTGCAATAAAATCAACTATAAAAATAATACAGGAAGATGAAGAACTCTACAACCTCTTCAGCAACATCCTGCCTGCCGGAACCCTTTTGAAAAACATTGCCAAAAACCTAAAACTGGGCGTAATCGAAATCGAAGTGGGATCACAAAGTGAAGGAATACTTGCCCGCACTACAGAACTGATTTCAAAAA
This sequence comes from uncultured Methanobrevibacter sp., assembly GCA_902772665.1. Classification (GTDB taxonomy): domain Archaea; phylum Methanobacteriota; class Methanobacteria; order Methanobacteriales; family Methanobacteriaceae; genus Methanocatella. Next base: position 6,865 of record CACYBU010000093.1, read on the forward strand.
AAGGAATAGACATAAGACAAGCATACGCTGAAGATACAGAACTTCAGGAAACACCTCTGTTAACAATAATTACTGAAAAGCCCGTTAACGGTGACATAATCAATGAATTTTTAAAAATAAAAGGAGTTACAAGAGTCTCAATCTATTGATTCCAGATGAGCAATTCTTGCTTTTTCCATTTCTTTATCTTCTTCTTCAAGAACATCCAAGAGTTCTTCCCAAGCTTCTAAAGATTCTTTAGCAGCTTCTTCGGACAATTTTTCAATTGCATAACCCGCATGGATTAAAACATAATCACCAACCTCCACTTCAGGTAAAAGGTCTAGTTTTGCTTGCTGTCTTGCTCCACCAAAGTCAGCAACCAACAAATTGTCCTCTCTGTTAATTTCAATAACTTGAGCCGGTGCGGCAATACACATAAAATTCCATCTCCAAAATAATTTTATATTAATACTATTAAAAGTTAGTATTATATAAAACTATCTAAAGAGGATTTAAATGAAAAATATTGTTATCGGATCCGGTCCCGCAGGAAGATTGGCATCACTTGAACTTGGAAAATTAGGCGAAGACGTTACATTAATTGAAAAAAAGCATATAGCCGGAACCTGTTTAAATGAAGGATGCATGGTTGTCTGTGCACTAACAGATATTACAAAATTCATCGATTCAAACAGAAGGTTTAACGAATACGGGTTTATTAAAAGCCAACTCGACATTTCATATGAAAAAATTGTTGAAAAAATCACTGAAACTCAGATTATGCTAAGAAAGCTCAACCAGATGGAAAACGAAAGTGTTGGAAACGATATCATCTACGGTGAAGCAAGTATTGCTGGCAGTGAAGTCAAAGTGAATAATGAAATCTATGAATATGACAATCTACTGATTGCAACCGGAGCCAGACCTTATATTCCAGATATCCCCGGAAGTGAATATGGACTGACAAACAAAGACATTTTAAAACTTGATAATGTACCCGAAAAGCTGAACATTATTGGAGGAGGCATTATTGCCTTTGAAATAGCAAACATCTACTCAACACTCGGCAGCAAGGTCAATATCATAGCCAGAAGCACTGTCCTGAAAGAAATCAGCGCTGAGACCAGAAAATACGTTTTAGAAAAAATTATCCCCAATGTCAATGTTTATGAAAACACCAGAGTTAAAGAAGTCTTTAAAAATAAAGTACTGACTGACAGCGACATCGAACTTGAGGGAATCGCCTTTTTTGCAACCGGTAGAACCCCCAACAGTGAAATTGCACATGGAATCGTTGAGTTAAACCCAGACAATACAATCAAAGTTGACGAAATGATGAAAACAAATGTTGGAAATATATACGCCGCAGGTGATGTTACCGGAGGATATCAGCTGACACCAGTAGCACGAATGGAGGGCATCACAGCTGCAAGGAATATGGCAAACTATCCGAATAAAATAAGCTACAATTGCATTCCTCAAACATTAAGTTTGAACACAGAGGTGAGTTTTGTTGAAAATGAAAAAATTGATTTGAGTGATGATGATATTGAAACAATAAGATTTCCAGGAATTGGCGGACCTCACGCATTCTGGAACATACTTAGCGGAGATACAGGCTACACTGAAATTGAATTTGATAAAAATAAAAATAAACTGAACAGGATAAATCATATATCCCCTTCATCTGTAAGTGATATTGCATACCTGTCCTATCTGATGAGAATGGATTATGATTTGGATGACTACAGTGAGTTTATTGAAATTCACCCTTCAACCGACACCACTTATAAAATTATTAAAAACATGTGGTTATAATCCAACCACATCTTATAATTTTTTCAAAATGTCATCTGCAAGGTCATCTGCAGCTGAAAGACATTGTTTACCATAAACCAGAGCCTTTTTCTGCATGGAATCGTAATTTTCAAATGCTTCGTCTATACTTTTGCAGACATTTTCCACTTCAGATTCTATCATGGCTCCCTTGAATACTCCTGCCATGTTCTGATATCTTCCCCATTTAACACGAGCAAGGGCAACAATAGGCTTTCCGTTGGTGAAGGCCTCTTCAAGTGAAACTCCATCATCTGTTAAAACAGTTAAATCGGCGAATTTAAATAGATGATTAATCCAGTCGATATATCCAGCATATATTATTTTTTCCTCATCAATTAGTTCACCGTATTCCTCCTTAAGGGGAAGTCCTACCAAAACCAGATTATATTCATCTTTTTTGTTAGCAACAATGTTTATTGCATCTATCATGCCCTTAAAGATTGATGATCCTGAAGAGAATACTATTGTTTTTTTATTTTCATCGAAATTTGAAAATTCCCTTAATTTCTGAAGAGCAACCGCTTCATCTCCGTCACCCATGTTTTCCGCCAGTGGGTAGAATGCCTTAGCGGTGTTTTTTGGAAGTTCATCCCATCTGAACATATTCAATTCGGGCAGAATGTAGCACTGATTGAATTTAGGACATACCTTTGAATCAAGAGGTGTGGAAATTAAAGAGAATGTTGGTTTTCTTGCGATTTTACCCCCCAGTGATGCTACAATAGCTCCGCCTCCCAGCACTCCAACTACAAAATCAACTTTTAGTTTTTTAATAATACTTCGGGCCTTAAATGTGGCTGTTAATAACTTAACTGCCCCCTTCAGGGCGGAGAGTTTGGTGGCTGAATGTCCCCCAGCATGGGGAACTGAAATTCTATGCCAGTCATATCCGTGTTTTTCAAATAGTGTGCCGTGTGCAGATGCATCAAGGGCTATTTCACATTCAACACCTTTTCTTTCAAGGGCTTTCATTGCATTTAAAGCAGTCATTGCATCACCACCCAATCCTCTTCCGGTGACTATAAATAAGCATTTCATAAAAAATCACATTTTTTTATCCAATTTTGGAATTTCATTACATGGAACATATCTTCTATAATGGGATACATAGGGATTGTACAATAACCTTCTAAAACCTAATGAGATAAGAAGCGGACTTGTAATGTTATACTGTTTGTCTTTTAAAATCCATTTTCTAAGTAAATCTCCCAGTCCTCCACCGGTCAATACGTCCATGAAGTAATCTCCGAATGTCGGATTGAATAATTCCAATTGCTGTCTGAAAAATACTGTCAGATTGTTTCTTCTGACAAATGCAATCAGTGCGGTTGTTAGAATACCTAAAAGGATTAGTGACCATAATCCTCCAATCAGGTAAAATGCACATCCAAGAGCAACACCAAATGTATGGTTTCCAACTTCGCCCAGCATGATTTTTCCTGAAAAGTCAAGGGGCGAATATGCAAGACATACCACAAGTATCAATAACGGAGTGTAAATTGCCGGAAGTTCGGCGAATGGTGCTGAACCCACTACCAGCATAATCAGAATAGTTAAAACAGACATTATGATTGTTACAATACATGTTGATCCTGGCTGCATGTCTGAAATATTTAGGGGCTGAACCATAAGGGCAATGAATATTGATGATATTCCGAATCCCTGGAGAAACCCGACGACAATAACCAGTATAATTCCGATTCCTCTTGAAAGTTGACCGTATTCAACGCCTAATCTGGATTTTTTCCTCCCCATTATATCATCGATGAGTGCAAAAATACCTATAATCAAAATAAGATTGTTGATTCCAGGCAGCATGTAAAAAGACAATATTAAAAATGGTATTATTCCTACAGCACGTGGAATTCCGCCTCTGACATTAGGATAAAGGTTTCCCAGATATCCTCTCTTTCCTAAAAATCTGAAAATAATGTCTATTATTGCAGTACCCAATACAGTTACAACAAAAACAAATATTAATGCAAAAAGTATCGATGTATAAATCATATTATCATATTATTTTTAATTTTTCCTAATATATAAATTTTTAAGCTATTTCATATCGTAAAATTGCAGCCACTCCTCCAAGGCTTTCCAATTGTTTTCCGCCTTCATGTTCACTGCTGATAATCATCACATCCCCCTTCATATTCTCAACCATCTCAATGTCCTCACTCATATTTTCACCGGCAATTTTGGTGTCCAGGATTAACAATTGGCTAACAGCACCAAGATTAATTGCCTTTCGGGTTTCATTAACTCCATATGTAATTTTGGAGGAATTTTTGGAAATCTGGATTAAGAGGTTATTGACAGAACCCATTTCAAGTGCCACACGGTTTTCGGATGTGAGTTTTTCAACTGTTCCTTTTTTTAGAACTTCACTGATTCCGTTTCTTCCACCGGAACCTGTTGATTCTATGATTGAAATTTTGGCCAAATCTGAGTGTTTGTCTTTAAGATAATTGTAAAAATCGTTTTTAACAAATCCTGGTCCGGCAATGACTATGTTTTGAATAGAATCAAATTTGTTTACTGATTCTATGATTTTTTCATAGTAGTGTGTGATGTTTTTCTGTCTGTTTTTATCAATGATTCTTTTACCTGATATGTGTCCCTTTATCGGACCGTAATATTCAATTCCGTATTGTCTCATCAAACCAAGTGTTGCAGTGTCATCTTCCAAAACGACGATTATTGCAGAGAGTTTTTTTGATGATTCAATTGCTTGGTTGATTCTGTCAATTGCCCATTTTGGCCATCTTGATTTTTTGATGGTCAGTGGCATGTTGAGCTTGACTTCCAGAGTATGATGTGAACCCAGAGGTATCAGGTCTTCAGGACCCCTAGTGATTGTTCCGGTTAATCTCAATTTACCTGTGAAAAGATGGAACGATACGTTTTCAACATCCAAATCCAAAATGAATGTTTTTTTAACTCCCCTATCGCTTCTAAGCTTATCTCCAGTGTTGTCCTGAATTCTTCTTGTTGTTTTGGAGGATGCATTGTCTCCGATTTCTATGATGTGTGAGAGATGCCACAAGTCATCAAGGGTTTCGGGGAAAACTTCTACTGTTCCTTCCTTTTCATCTTCGTTTATAATTTTCATAATTTTCCAAACTTAATTTATATATCTAATGATTAATAAAGTTATTAATGATTAAAATGAATGTTGGAATTATTGGCGGAAGCGATGGTTTGGGAAAAACCCTAATTTATTATTTTAGAGATGATTTTGACGTGTATATTTCTGCAAGAGACCATGAAAAAGGCAGAAATATTGCAGATGAATTGGGCGTGACCTATATTGAGTCAAATGCAGGTATTGCGAATATCAGTGATATTCTGGTTGTGGCAGTCCCCATTCATCATACATGTGATGTTATTCGTGAGGTCGCTCCTTTTATGAGAAGCGGATCTGTTATGGTTGATGTGACCTCAGTTAAAGAGGGTCCTTCCAGGACAATGGCTGAGGTGCTGCCTGACAGTGTGGAGTATATTCCAACTCATCCTGTTTTCGGTCCGAGAACCACACGTTTGGACAATCAGGTAATTGTTCTGACTGCAGACAGAAAAGGTGAATGGTATAGGAAGGTTTATGATTATCTTTCAGAAAAAAATATGAGAATCATTGAAACGACCGCCGAAAAGCATGATTTCATGATGAGTATTGTTCAGGTTTTAACTCATTTTTCATTTATCTCAACTGCATCAGCTATTGAAAAACTTAGGGTTGACATATCCGAGACTGAAGACTTTGAAAGTCCTATTTATAATCTGATGATTGATATGATTGCACGTATCGTATCTCAGAATCCTTATTTGACCTATAATATACAGTCCATGAACAGTAATGGTCAGAAGATTAGAAATACCTTTGCCGAGGCTGTTCTAGAGTTAAGAGATGTTATCAACAATGGGGACGAGGATGAGTTTATTGACATTGCCATCAGGGCAACCAAGCATATGGGAGACATTACCAATGCCTTGGGTAGAAGTGACAAGGCAATTGGGGCACTGAGTTATGAGTACAGCTATCTTAATGATTCCATTGGTGAGGAGGTTGGTCTGAAGCATATTTATTCTGGGAAAATTCATGTTGGAGTTCTTGAAAGTCTGGATAGTAAGACTGCAGTTTTAAGAGATGGTAGTAAGATTAAAAAGCTTCGTATTGCCAATATTAGGATTCTGCTTCCTGGGGAGTTGTACCAGTGGAAGATTGAAAACATGAAAACAAAAACTTCCTCCATCAGTTGTGTCTTTTTAAAGGGAGTTCATGTTGAAACCATCGAGAATACCGTGATGAAATTGGACAATATAATTGATATCAGACTGATTGATGCTTATGACGGTCCTCAGATTGATGAAGGATATATAAGCTTAACTTTTGAGGTTATTTCACTAACTAAAGAGGATATTGCATGCGTTAAAAGGTTATTCACTGGTTTCGGCGGAGTCATCAGATAATTGTTTTATGTGATACGAACAAATATTAAAGTGTCATAAAGTAATTAAATTTTAGAATTGAATTTGAAGCTTTGATATTAACTTTTTTTTATCATATATTTGTTTAAAATATAAATTGGATAATTTAAAATTTTAAACTGTTTTTTAAATGAAATAACGTGTTTTAAACGATTTTTAAAAATTCACAAAACCGAAATGTTTATATAGTAGAACATACACAGATAGTTTTGTCAATAAAGTTACCAAAAGTAACAAAAAGATTTTGATACATTACATTTACAAAACATTACAGCAAAGGAGATGATAAGCATGGCACAAAAAGAAATCACATTAAAAGTTGCAGAAGCAATCTCACAAAAAGATGTCGGACAAGGCATCGCAAGACTTGACCCTAACATCATGAAAGATTTAGGAATCCCTGAAAGAACACTGATTGAAATCACAGGTGAAAGAAAAACCGCAGCAATCGCACTTCCCTCACAAACCGACATAGGACTGGGAATCATAAGAATCGACGGACTTGTACGTAAAAATTCAGGTGCAACAATCGGCGGAGAAGTCACAATAAAACAAGCAAAAGCAACCGAAGCAAAAAAAGTCGTTTTAGCACCAACAGAAAACAACATCCGCGTAACCGGAGATGTAAGAGGATTGTTTGCAGGCAAAGTAATGGTGCAGGGAGACATCATAGGATCACAAATCAGAGCACCGAAACCAAGTATGAACATGGGTTTCGGAAGCATATTCGACGATCTGATGGACTTCACACCCGCAATGAAAGAGATTAAATTTGCAGTTGTATCCACCAATCCAAAAGACATCGTTATCGTCGGCCCAAACACCGAAGTCCAGCTGCACGAAAGCCCAGTGGATGTAAGTAAAATTGAAGGAGTCGGAAACCTGGTCGACGTAAGCTATGAAGACATTGGAGGGCTGAAAGAAGAAGTTAAAAAAGTAAGGGAAATGATTGAGATTCCTCTTAAAAGACCCGAGCTTTTTGAAAAACTTGGAATCGCCCCACCGAAAGGAGTGCTAATGCACGGTCCTCCTGGAACCGGAAAAACATTACTTGCAAAAGCAGTTGCAAGTGAAAGTGATGCTCATTTCATCGCAATAAACGGACCTGAAATCATGAGCAAATATGTTGGAGGATCTGAAGAAAACCTGAGAGAATACTTTGAAGAGGCAGAAGAAAACTCACCTTCAATCATATTTATAGATGAACTTGATGCAATTGCACCAAAAAGAGAAGAGACAAACGGAGAAGTTGAAAGAAGAACCGTAGCACAGCTTTTAACACTGATGGACGGGCTTAAATCCAGAGGCCAGGTTGTGGTAATCGGCGCAACCAACAGACCAGACTCACTTGACCCGGCACTTAGAAGACCAGGAAGATTTGACCGTGAAATAGAAATCGGCGTGCCGGATTCAGAGGAAAGAAAAGAGGTACTTGAAATTCACACAAGAAACATGCCACTTGGAGATGACGTTGACCTTGATAAAATCGCAAATACCACTCACGGATGTGTAGGAGCCGATCTTGAATCATTATGTAAAGAAGCCGCAATGAGAGTGGTCAGAAGAATCCTTCCCGAAATCCAGAATGACGAGGAAATCCCTAAAGAAGTCATGGAAAAAATCATCGTTACAGGAGATGACTTTAAAAATGCGCAAAAAGAAATTCAACCTTCCGCACTCAGAGAAGTTCTCGTGCAGATTCCAGACATCAGCTGGGATGACATCGGAGGACTTGACGATGTAAAACAGGAACTGAAAGAAGCAGTTGAATGGCCACTGAAACATCCTGAAACATTCCAGCGCCTAGGAATAAGACCACCAAAAGGAACACTGCTTTACGGAATACCTGGAACCGGAAAAACATTACTTGCAAAAGCAGTTGCAAGTGAAAGCGAAGCAAACTTCATCTCAGTGAAAGGCCCAGAACTCCTATCCAAATGGGTAGGGGAATCCGAAAAAGGAGTTAGGGAAGTATTCAGAAAAGCAAAACAGGCTTCTCCAACAGTAATCTTTTTCGATGAAATAGATGCAATAGCCACCATGCGCAGCGGAAATGATACTGACAGTGGCGTGACCAAGAGAGTTGTAAACCAGCTGTTAACCGAAATGGACGGTCTGGAAGAACTTGAAGACGTTGCAATCATAGCAGCAACCAACAGACCAGACATTCTGGATCCGGGTTTAATGAGACCTGGAAGATTTGACAGACACATACAGGTCATGGAACCCGATGAAAAGACAAGAATATCAATCTTTAAAGTGCACACCAAAAATATGCCTCTTTCAAGTGATGTTAACCTTGAGAAATTAGCTAAAAATACAGAAGGTTATGTTGGAGCAGACATTGAAGCAGTGTGCAGAGAGGCAGCTATGCTTGCCTTAAGAGATGACCTTAAAACAACAGAAATTCCATACAAATACTTTAAAGAAGCAATTGATAAAGTTAAGCCAAAATCCACTGGCAAAGATGAACAGTTAGTTCAGTATATGTAAACCGGGAAGTTATCAAACTTCCCCATTTTTCCTCCATTTTAATTTTCTATACCATGTTAAGGGGAAGGGTTACAGAAAATCCTTTCCCACCTCCAAATTTTATTGCCATTAATAATTTAACCATCATCGTTTATTAAACTCCAGTCAAGTAGACAACTCCATTTTAATTCACCAGAAGGATATTCGATACAGTGAAAATTTTATGATTCAAGTAAATCACTGTTAAATGATTAAACACCATTAATAATTAGAATTTTTCAAAATTGGATAATCATAGTGTCTTTTCACAAATGTGCTTTTTTGCCCAGTCGCACTTCCCATATATGTATATAGGATACCAGTCAATTACATACTATGAGGATGATGTTCTAGTTAAACTTGTTTTTAACTGAAAAAATTCACTGAAAACAACCATACATTGTTTAATATGATTAAAATTAGGAACAATCCTTATTAAAAAAATAGTAAGTGATGTATATGAAAAGAGAAAAGAAATTTTCAAAACCATTTGACTTGGCTCATAGTATAATGTTTAATCAGCTTGAAGGAGAATATACTGCTGCTCTTGGAGCTCCGGGAATATTCGTTGAAAAAATCAATCGCAGAGTTCGCCTAAAAGATGGCACTGGTGGTGAAATGGATTCGGCATATATTGCAAATCCGGATAACAAA
>CACYBU010000094.1 GCA_902772665.1 uncultured Methanobrevibacter sp.
ATTTAGTTAATTATTTTTATTGCGTACGTAATGTTGGAGGATATCCATGACAGAGAATAACTGGAAATTAGTTGATGCATTTTTTGACAAATATGATTTGGTCGATCACCATATTAAGTCATACAATGATTTTGTGAATCATAGAATTCAGAATATCATTGATATTACTGAACCTATTACTTTGGATGATGGTAAATATACTTTAAGAACTGGTAAAGTACGTATTGAAAAACCGTCAAATAAAGAGGCTGATGGTTCCCGTAGTGAAATTGATCCGACCGAAGCAAGACTTAGAAATTTAAACTATTCTGCAGATATGTATCTTGAAATGGCATTGGATGAAGATGGAGTAGAAAGTGAACTTGAAGAAGTTTATATTGGTGAATTGCCGGTAATGCTTAAATCTGACATCTGCCATCTCAACGGTCTTACTCCAGAAGAATTGGTTGAAAAACATGAAGACCCTCAAGATTTGGGAGGATACTTTATTGTAAACGGTTCTGAAAGGGCTGTTGTAACAATGGAGGAAATCGCTCCGAATAAAATTATTCTTGAACGTCTTGATAATCCTGAAGATAGGCATGCAAAGGCTGTCGTTACTTCTATTAAAAGTGGTTTTAGAGCAAGAATTACTTTGGAATATAAAAAACCACGTAAAAATGGTGTATTTTTAAGAATTTCATTCCCGTACCTTCCGGGTGAAATCCCATTGGTCATTTTATTAAGGGCTTTAGGATTAGCTACAGATCAGGAAATTATCACGGCTATTTCTGATGATAATAATTTCCAGATGATGATAGCGGACGATATTCAGGTCTCACGAGAAGTATTGAAATTGGATCAAAAAGAAATGGACGGAATGGATCCTGATGAGAGAAGAAGATATCTTCAGGTCGCTGCTATTAAATACATTGGTAATAGGGTAGCTAAGAATATGCCTAAAGATTATCGTGTTAAACGTGCAACTGATGTTGTAAATCGTTACTTATTGCCTCATATGGGTATTGAAAAAGAAAAATGCCGTGATAAAGCTATCTATTTGGCCGAAATGACTGAAATGTTGCTTGAAGTAATTGAAGGAAAAAGAGAACCACACGATAAGGATCATTATACTAATAAAAGACTTAGAGTTTCTGGTGACTTAATGGAAGACTTGTTCAGAGTTGCTTTTACTAATTTAACTAGGGATATGAGTTATCAACTTGAAAGAAGTCTTTCCCGTGGTAAAGAACTTTCCATTAAACAGGCTGTTCGTAGTGATGTTTTAACTGAAAATATTAAGCATGCCATTGCTACAGGAAACTGGGTTGGTGGAAGAGCTGGTGTAAGTCAGTTATTGGATAGGACCAGTTATATGGGTACTCTTTCTCATTTAAGACGTGTTGTATCTCCATTGACTAGGAGTCAACCTCACTTTGAGGCAAGAGATTTGCACCCTACACAATTTGGTAAAATCTGTCCTAACGAAACTCCTGAAGGACCAAACTGTGGTTTGGTAAAGAATCTGGCTTTAATGTGTAATATTTCTGAAGGTTCAGATGACCAGGATGTTAAAGATGTTATTGCAAGCATGAACGTGGAGTTAATATAGGGAGGTGAAAGTTTGCCAAGTGAAGAAAAATTCCATAAAGCACTATTATATTTCGGATTTAAAGATTCTTTTACTCTTAAAACATGTAAAGACATTAAAAAATGGATAAATAAAGAGCATAAAGATGAAAAAGAAGCTATTAGTACTTTCAATGCTTATTTCACTGATATTAAAGATTATTTTAAAGAAAATAAGATTAAAGATAAAGACGATAACAATGTGGACTATATCTTAAAGGGAGTTTCTCTTGAAACCAGTGAAAGGTTGGTTGAGGATTTCCCAGATATTGATGTTGATAAATTCGGATTAGCTCCAGTTTCAAATGAAATAACTGTTGCGGATAAAGTGGAAGAAGATTCTCAGGAAGATGAATCTGATGATTACGATGATGTTATCTACACTCCTGAACCTTACATTCCAAGCGGAACCAATAAGGACTCTACTAAAATTTATATTAATGGGGAACTGTTCGCATTCACAGATGATCCTGTTAATTTCACACAGGAATTGAGGGAAAAAAGAAGAAATGGTGATATTTCTCATGAAATGAATATTACTTTTTATGAAGATAATAAAGAGATTTACATATTCAATGATCCGGGTAGAGCAAGAAGGCCGTTAATTATTGTTAAAGACGGTCAGCCTCTCTTAAAAGATACTCATTTAAATAAGATTGCCAGCGGCAAATTCAAATGGGATGATTTAATTAACAAAGGTCTTGTTGAATATATGGATGCTGAAGAGGAAGAGAACTCATATATTGCTATGAGTTTAGCTGAATTAAATGAAGACCATACTCATTTGGAAATTGACCCTGCTACAATGCTTGGTATCTGTGCAGGTATTATTCCATTTTCAGATCACAACTCCTCTCCAAGGAACACTATGGAAGCAGGTATGACAAAACAGGCTTTAGGTTTATATGTTTCTAACTATGCGTTACGTACCGATACAAGGGCTCACCTATTGCATCATCCTCAAACTCCCATCGTTAAAACACGTATTATTGATTCAACTAATTATGATTTAAGACCGTCCGGTCAGAACTTTGTTGTGGCATTAATGTCTTATGAAGGATACAACATGGAAGATGCAATGGTAATCAATAAGGGGTCCCTTGAAAGGGGACTTGCAAGATCTTCATTCTTCAGGTCATATGACACTTCCGAGAAAAGATATGCCGGTGGTCAGGTGGATAAATTTGAAGTGCCTGACAAAAACATTAAGGGATACAGGTCAGAAGAAGCCTACAGAAATCTCGATGAGGACGGTGTTGTAAATCCTGAGTCCTACGTTGAATCAGGGGATGTATTAATCGGTAAAACTTCTCCTCCAAGATTTTTGGAAGAGGACTTCGGTACTGTTGCTGACAGAAGAAGAGAAACTTCTGTAACCGTCAGACATGGTGAAAAAGGTATTGTTGATGCGGTTCTTTTATCTGAAACGGTTGAAGGTTCAAGATTGGCAAAAATCAGAGTAAGAGATACCAGACAGCCTGAATTTGGTGATAAATTTGCATCAAGACATGGTCAGAAAGGGGTTGTCGGTTTAATATTATCTCCTGAGGACATACCGTTCACGGAATTCGGTGTTGTACCTGATTTAATAGTTAATCCTCACGCGATTCCTTCCAGGATGTCTATCGGACAGGTACTGGAAATGGTTGCAGGTAAAGCGGGCTGTCTTGAAGGACAGCGTGTAGATGCAACTCCATTTAACCAGACTCTGGAAGATGAAATCAAACAGCAGCTCATAAATAACGGATTTGAATCTGCAGGATGCGAATCATTATACAATGGTGTAACTGGTGAAAGACTCGATGCAGAAATATTTGTAGGTGTTGCATATTATCAAAAATTACACCACATGACAACTGATAAGGTTTATGCCCGTTCAAGAGGTCCTGTACAGGTGCTAACACGTCAGCCTACTGAAGGTAGAGCACGTGAAGGTGGTTTAAGATTTGGAGAAATGGAACGAGATTGTCTTATTGCACATGGTGCAGCATTAACATTAAAAGAAAGACTTCTTGACGAATCAGACAAATATG
>CACYBU010000095.1 GCA_902772665.1 uncultured Methanobrevibacter sp.
CATCCCAGACTTTCTGACAATCCGGTGAGCATACAAGTTCATTTAAAGGTATTGGGGTTCCACATATCGGGCAATGTTTATGAGGGTCTACTGCCATTTTATCATCTCCTTTTTATATTTTAAAAAATTCTTTAGTATTTTTATTAACTTGAACTGCAAGTTCTTCTGCATCCATTCCCATGCAGACTGCAATTGTTTTGAGGATGTGAGGTAAATATTTAGGTTCATTCCTGTTCTTTTTAGGTTTTTTGTCAAAGTTTTTCGGTATTAGAAATGGGGCATCTGTTTCAATCATTAATTTTTCTGGGGGAATAACACTCACTGCTTCCTGCAGGTTTCTTCCTCTTTTCATATCACAGATCCATCCTGTAACTCCGATGTAACAACCGAGTTCAACATAATTTTGCGCTTCCTGTTTTGTTCCGGTAAAACAGTGAACCACGGATTTTTCCACAATGCTGTCATGTCTTTTTAAAATATCATATAAATCTTCGTGCGCTTCTCTCTCATGTAAAAATAAAGGCATATTGACACGTTCTGCAACTTCTATCTGTGCCTCAAACCATTTTCTCTGCAAATCCTGCGGTGAAAAGTTTCTGTTATAATCAAGGCCGCATTCACCAATTGCCACGACACAGTCCTTTTTAGCTATTTTTTCAAGTTCAAACATTGTGTGTCCGTTGCAGGTTTTTGCATCATGAGGATGGACGCCTGATGTTGAAAATAATGTTTTCGGATATTTGGATGCGTATTCAGCTGCCATTTGACTTGAATTTACATTTGTTCCGGTGATGATGAACTGTTTAACGCCGACTTTCTTGGCCTCTTTTATAATTTCTGCACGGTCTCTTGTGAAAGATTTATGCATTAAATTTAAACCAATATCAATAAGATTATCCACTGTTTCACCTTTACTTGCTGATAACTCTTGTTCCGATGTTTTCACCGTTGACAGCTTTAATCAGGTTTTCCGGTTCAAAACCATTAGTGATTACGGTTTGAAGGTTTGATCTTTTAATCATCTGAACGGCTGTGGTATCAAAAAATTCATAGGTTCCTGCCTTAACGTCTTTTTTGCTTAAAAATTCAAGCAGGTCTGTTGCGGTGATTTCACTTACAAGTTCTGCATCATCAAATTTATTCGGATCTTTTGTATACATTCCGTCAACTGATGTCAGGTTAATCAGCTTGTCTGCATGAATGTATTCTGCAAGAATTGCTGAAACTGCATCGGTACTGTGTGCAGGTTCTGTACCTCCCATTACAATGATTTTTCCACTGGATGAAAACTCCAATGCTTCCTGGAAATTGTGAGGCACTCTCTGATAAGCAGCATCGCCAAGTGCTGAAAGCATTAATTTAGCGTTGATTCTGGTAATTTCAATTCCAATATCGTCACATTGTGCTTCACCGGCACCTAAATTACGAACAACACTGATGTATTCCCTTGCAGGTTTTCCTCCACCTACAACAACATATAGTTCATGTTCTTCGGACAGGTCTTTTAAAATAGCACCGTATTCTTGGAATTTTACACTGTCGTATTCCTTAAGTAAAATTGATCCTCCAATTGCAATCACGATTTTCATATATTCACCTTTATATATTAATTATATTCAATTAAATATTTAATAGTAATGTTATAATATGCAAAAAAGGAGTTTTATTCAAAATCTGTTTTTAAAATAAGTTAAAGTTTAAAAAATAAAAGGAATAGAGGATTTAAGCATCCTCTGAACTTAATCCTTTGTATAATAATCCTGCAATAACTGCACCAACAATTGGGGCTAAAATGAATACCCAAACCTGCTGCAGAGCCTGACCACCAAGGAAAAGAGCCGGTGCTAAACTACGTGCAGGGTTAACGGATGTGCCGGTTAAAGGAATACCCATAATATGCACGAATGCAAGTGTTAAACCAATTACAATACCTGCAACAGCACTGTTTTCTGCTTTTTTGGTAACTCCAAGAACTGTGAATACAAATACAAAGGTTAAGATTATTTCAACAATTATAGCTCCCACAACACTAAGTCCTACACTTGATGCGGAGCCGAATCCATTCTGACCAAGGCCGGTTGCTGCATATCCTCCAAGGCTTGGAGCAGAGTTGATAATAACTGCTAAAAGAGCAATACCTATAATTGCACCGATGCACTGGAATATAATATACAGTATAAGGTCTTTAGCTTCCATTCTTCCATCAATCCACATACCGATTGAAACAGCAGGATTGATGTGACATCCGGAGATGTCTCCAATCACATAAGCCATAGCAACTATAGATAAACCGAATGCCATTGCAATTCCGAGATTACCTAATACCTGACCTGCTATGGCTGCACTTCCACAACCAAATAGAACAAGAACCATTGTTCCTATTAATTCTGCAATATATTTTTTCATAAATTTCCCTCATTTGTAGTATTATTTTTTCATGTTATTAATATCTTCTTATTCTTTTTAGTAATAAATATGCAAGGAATAAAACGAATAATATTAGTACGAATGGGAATATGTGTAATAATATTGAATCGTTAACTCTATCAAAGTGATATTCACTGTCAAATCCCATATGTTTTGCATTAGTATGATTTTGAGTTATTTTTGCAAAGTTATATAATAAATCATAATAACCTATCTCAGCTCCATCATATTCTATTGAATCCGGTGCTTTACCGTTCTGGTCCATATATTCCCTAACCATTCCGGCCATTTTGAAATAGTCATAAATGGAATAGGTGTCTTTTGTCATAAATGAAATTTTCATAGGATTTTCAGGTGCATCAAAGGATTCTGGTGTATTCAGCCCGTTACCATTTAAATAGGAGCTTGTCTGATATAACAGTTGGGGTCCGGTATAATTGCCGTATGTTCCGGTCATTTCCTTGTCATTACTTTTTATTAATTCCTTACTTGCTTTTGCCATTACTGAAGGTTTAATTATATTGTGTGAGATTAATCCGTCACTCAAAACTTTTGATTCATTTTCATGGGTGTTTATGATGTCTACAATTTCCTGAGCAATCTGCTTGTTCATGTTTTCATCATATTTTGATAAAACACCGTTGTCAACATTATCAGGGAATTCCTTTGCTGGCTGGACATAGTATATTCCTGCATTTTTAAGAAATGTTCCAGGATCATGCATTCCGGCTAATGATTCCTTGGAATAGTTGTCATCCCATGCTCTTCTTAAGAAATTTGTATTGTTGTCTAAATCATAATCTCCAATATTGACAAATA
>CACYBU010000096.1 GCA_902772665.1 uncultured Methanobrevibacter sp.
ATTATGCAATGAAGATGTATTTAACAAAATCTTTTGAGGATATTAATAAACTATTTTTCAAACATGATTTGTATAAACCTAATCAATTGTATTACAACTGTTACAAATCAAGATTTTATAATATTCCAAAATTTGAAGATGACATGATAATCTTTGCAATTTTTAAAGCATTATATTATAAGGTAACCTCAGATTATGAAGAGATTATTGAAAATACTGATTTTAAGAAAAAAAATTATTTTGAGGATTTTAAGGACTTTGGTGATTTAATTATTCCAAAAACAATTAATGAATCAATAAATATCTTAATTAAAATGTCTTCTAAAGATCATATCGATTTTATTAAAGATTCTAATAAAGAAGATTATAGAGTTAGAACTCATTTTAATTTAGGAATGTATGTTAGAAATAATTTTTTCCTTCAAGGTTTTAATCATGATTTATTTGTTGAATGTTTGAAAAAAAAGGAATTAAATTATGATTTATGGCATATTGATAGGGCTTCTGGAATTTTAATTGAGGAATTCTGGAAATATGTTCAAAAAAATTATGAAGAAATTATTGCAAATACTATGTTTGAAAATAAGATTAATATGACTAATAACCCTTATAGCATATAATCTTTTCAATATTATTGAAAGAATTTACTATGAATATGAAGTCACTATACTGAAAAAACTATACAAAATATAAACACCTGCTAAAAATGGCCAAATTATTCCTTAAGAAAATACTCCTTTTTTAAAAATATTAACATATTAGACTTGATAAAATCATCAAATAAGTTATATTAAGTTAATAAAGAATAAACTTAATATCAATGGTAAATAAGACATATAAAACAAAAATTATATAAATTTTTGTTGCCCGTATACTATACAAAATATTTATTACTTTTAGCGCTGGCAATATAATATGTCATACACTACATTAAAATAGTTACTATTTCTAATTAAAAAGACCTGAAAATTAAAAACAAGAATAGGCTCACATAAACCCGCTTAATTTTTCAATCATTATTATTTACTTCAAACAAGTACATTATTCTTCAATAGTTAAAAATATGAATAATTATTGTGTTGTTAAATCTAACTACTGTAGGATGAATGAAAAATTAATTCATGTTTTTCTTGAATATCTTTAACTAATTACTTACGTATTTAATTGGTTTAGATGGGGAATATCAACAATAAGTATGGTTTAAATGGGAATTTTTAAAGTCGTTAAACTAAAATTTATAAACTTATAAATATAGTTATTACTATTCTAAAAAAGAAAGAAAAAATATAAATGTAAACTTGGAGAAGAAGTTAAATTGTGCATCTTCTAATGTTATGATAGAAATAAGTTAAAAATAAACACATTCAATTATTAATTAATCAAATAAATCATTATAAAAGCTGTTGCCACAACACTAATAATCATGCGAGTGACGAACTGCGCTCCACATACAAGGTTGAATTCATTTCCAATGGTGCTATTTCTTATGTTTGTAGTGAATAATTATGAGAATCCTGTTCCAAAGCCTATTAAAAACATGAATAAAAATATTAAATCTGAAATTGTATTATCTAATTCCAGCAGATTGTGACATAGAGAAAGTATCTCCGCCGATAAATTAAGGCTTGTTTGAAGTTGGGTCTTCAGAAATGTGAACAATATTAGAATATAAAAATCAAAAACCCATCCTGCCCAGCTCAAGTCAAAGATTCGGTAAGGGTCTTTGTTTAACTTGGTATATTCATTCATTAACATTTACTAATCTAAAATAAGAAAAAAGTTAGTTCATTCTCCAAAACTAACTCTTTCGAATTTTTCTAATGTTTTAAGTGATTTGGTTGCGTCAACTCCAATTTTGGTAGTTGTTCCGTCACTTTCAGCAACTGGATCAAGGGAAGAACCCCTTACATTAGGAACAATCATAATGTCACGGTCGCCTTTTACACGTGTAGATATTGCATATTCAACGTCTTCGGCATCAAATATATTGACATCGGTATCTACCGCAACACAGTGTTTAAGTGAAGGATGAGCGGACAGTGCAGCCATAATGGCATTTTTTCCATCACCTTCGGTTTGTTTGTTAATTGAAACAACTGCATGTAGCCAGCAGCAACCTCCTTCAGTTAAAACAACATTTTCAACTGTTGGAACCGCATTTTTAACTGCTTTGAATATTCTAGGTTCCTGAGGAAGACCCTGCAATAACTTATGTTCAAAACCTGCAGGAATGATTGCATGATAACATGGGTTGTCCTTTTTAATGTGCATTTTAGTTAAGTTGATGATTGGCTGGTCACGAATAATATCATAGGTATCAGTCAAATCTACAAACGGACCTTCAGCAACAGTTTCAGTTACTGAAATCTTACCTTCCAGGATGATATCTGCCTGAGGAACTTCCAAATCCCCACATTTAATTAGTTCAAGCTCACCATCCTTAAACGCATTTGCAACTTCCATTTCATTGTAATCTATTGGTATTGAAGTTGTACTTGCAAGCAGAATTGCCGGATCCATTCCGATAGCTATTGCAATATCCAGATCATCACCAGTTTTTTGAGCATTCTGAAAGTAGGTATAGAGATTTCTCGGTACAATTCTGATAACCAGTCTTTTATTATCAAGAACCATCATACGATGAATTGAAGCATTTTGAATACCTGTTATAGGATCACGTGCAAACACAACACCTGCAGTAATGTAAGCCCCACCGTCCCGTTTATAATGAGTTAAAATAGGGATTTTATCTAAATCAACATCCAAAGTATCATAATCAGAAAAATCAGTGAATTTATCTACTTTAACAGGGTTTTCCATTGCATTGATGATTTTTTCAGTAATCTGTGAAACTTCACAGTTGATTGATTTTGCAATCTTTGCACGTGTATTGCAGATTCCGGTTAACACTGGCATGTTAAAGCCCTTGATATTTTTTACAATTACTGTGTCTTTGGGGTGTTGCCTTAGGACTTTTGATATTTCATATTCACAGGATAATTCATCTGTAATTTCTATAATGTTTTCGTCTGTAAGATTCATATTAATCACTTTTTTTAAAGGTTAATTTTTTTGTCTTTTAATTTGTCAAGAAGGTCAACCATTTCAGAATTGCCTATGCCTATTATTTCACCGGTCAGTACAGCAGCATTTTTACCGTTATTTATACCCACGGTTGCAACAGGCACTCCCGGAGGCATGCTGACAGTAGTAAGCATGTAATCGTCACCGTTTTCATTAGTACATGGAACTCCGATAACCGGTCTTGCTGTAAGACCTACAAGTCCTCCTGTAACCTGTGATGAGTTGGAGCTGACTCCAATGAAAATTTTAGCATTCTTCATTGATTTAATATAATCATGGAATTTTTTATTTGATCTGATTGGACAGACAACTTTCATGTCATATGTGATTTTAAGCCTGTCCAAAATCTTGGTTAATTTTTTAGCGGTTACAACATCATTCTGTCTTCCAACGATAATAGCTACTTCTGCATCTTTATTTTTACAACCGCTGTTCTCTGCATCTGCTTGGAATTTATTTATTTCAAGGTCTCTGATTCTTATAAAGTCATTTTTAATAAATGGTCTGTTAATCGGTTGGATAAGATTCTCATTGCTTTCAATAACCTTTTTAGCATATTCTTTTCTCAGCTTAATGATTTTTTGATGCACTTCCTCATCATGAAGACCAATGAATTGTGCTGCCAGTATTGCAGCATTGTCTCCCCGGTCTATTCCGACTGTAGCAATAGGAGATGGATAAGGCATTTGAACAATTGACTGCAGAGCATCCATACCTCCAGTTTTGACATCAACCGGAACTCCAATAACAGGTCTTGGTGTATAGGCCGCAATTGAACCCGGCAGGTGCGCTGCAAGTCCTGCAATTCCAATAAATACTTCAATTCCAGCATCAGTAGCCTGTGTTACAATTTCACGAACAAGATTAGGTGTTCTGTGGGCTGATGCTATTTTTAAACTATATGGTATTTCTAATTTATCCAATATGTCCATTGCTTTATTTGCAATGGAAATATCTGTTCCGCTTCCAAGAATAATCATTATTTTTGGTGTCATTTTAAAAATCCCTTCTAAAAAATGAATATTGAATATAGATTATTTTATTCAAAGTCATTAATAAATTTAATAAGATTTTTGCAATTTTGATTTTGATTTGTTGAATTCCCAGTATAATATATATTTTTCAAATAAACTGTCGAAGGTATAAATTATTATTAAAATAACAACTATTTAGCTGATTAATTAATTAAATTATCATTGAAAGATTAATTCTATTTCTTTTAGTGTCGACATCGAGAACTTTAACATCAACAATATCTCCAACGCTTACAATATCAAGAGGGTGTTTCACGAATTTATCAGCCACCAGTTGTGAAATATGCACCAATCCGTCTTGATGAACTCCAATATCAACAAAAGCACCAAAATCAACAATGTTTCTAACAGTACCCTGCATTATCATATCCCTTTCCAAATCATCAATAGACAGTACATTTTTCCTTAAAACAGGCTTTGGCATGTCATCACGGGGGTCACGACCTGGTTTTTTAAGCTCCCTGATAATGTCTTTAAGGGTTTCTTTTCCAACACCCAGTTCCTCTGAGATTTCTTCAACATCAATGTTATTTAATCTCAGTGAGTTTGAACCGATATCATTGACAGAGTAATTCAGCCTGTCGAGAAGTTTTAAAGTCACCTCATATGATTCGGGATGTATGGTAGTATTGTCAAGAGGATATTCGGGGTTATCGATTTTTACAAAACCTGCACACTGCTCAAAGGTTTTTTTACCCAGTTTTGTAACATTCAATAATTCCTTTCTGGACTTGAAGCTCCCGTTTTCTTCACGGTATCTGATAATATTTTTAGCTGTGGTGTTTCCAATACCTGAAACATAATTGAGCAGGCTTACGGATGCGGTATTCAAATCAATTCCAACTTCATTAACTACCTTTTCAACAACACCGGTTAAAGATTCATTCAATTGTTTTTGATTCATATCATGCTGATATTGACCGACACCAATCGATTTAGGTTCAATTTTAACCAATTCTGCTAATGGGTCCTGCAATCTTCTTGCAATTGAAATAGCACTTCTTTCACCTTCTGAAAATTCCGGGAATTCTTCATCAGCCAATTTACTCGCTGAATAAACAGATGCTCCGGCTTCATTAACAATAATATATTCCACGTTTGTATTTTTGATAATCTGAGCCACAATCTCTTCAGATTCTCTTGAAGCGGTTCCGTTACCGATGGCTATTACATTAATATTATATTTGTCAATCAATCCTCTGACAACATTAACAGATTCCTTAACATTATTTTGAGGTGCTGTTGGATAAATCAGCGCAGTATCAAGAACTTTACCTGTTTTATCAATAATTGCCAGTTTGCAACCTGTTTTAAAAGCCGGATCCCATCCCAGAATAGTTTTTCCCACAAGGGGACTTTCCATCAAAAGCTGATTCAGGTTTTTGGCAAACACTTCAATGGATTTTTCCTCAGCCCTTTCGGTGAGATAACTTCTGATTTCACGCTCTATTGCAGGTGAAATCAGTCTCTTATAGGAATCCTTAACTGCATCTTTAATTATTGGAGTAGTGTATCTGTTGTATTCGATTTTTTCAGGTATTTTTGAGATGTTTTTAAGCATATGCCTGTTCAAATATTTCAAAATATCATCGCTGTCACAGTTGATATTTACCTTAATGATACCTTCCTTTTCAGCCCTGTTAATCGCTAAAATCCTGTGCGGTGGGATTCTTTTAATGTTTTCCGTGTAGTTATAGTAGAGGTCATATTCGGTTGAGGTGTATTTATCCTTGGCTTTGGTTTCGATTATACCGGTATGAAAAGTATTCTGACGGATTTTCTTTCTAAAAATTGAATTATCAGCTATAATCTCGGCAATGATGTCCTGTGCACCTTCAATTGCCTCTTCCGGTGTTTTAACTTCATCCGTAACAAACTTTTCAGCTATTTTTTTAACACTTTCTCTTATGGGCTGCTTTAAAATAACATCGGCAAGTGGTTCCAGACCTTTGTCACGTGCTCTACTTGCACGGGTCTGTTTTTTGCTTTTAAACGGTCTGTAGATATCTTCAAGTTCAACTAAAGTTTCGGCATCATATATTTGGGTTTTCAAATTCTCATCAAGTTTTCCAAGCTCTTCTATTCTTTTCAGGACTTTCATTTTTTTACTTTCCAGGTTTCGCAAATATTTAAGTCTTTCATCAAATTTACGCAGTGTTTCATCGTTAAGAGAACCTGTCATATCCTTTCTATAACGTGCAATGAATGGTATGGTATTTCCACCATCTATAAGTTCAATTACTTTTCTAACCTGCCAATTTGCCAAATCCAGTTCTTTTTGAAGTGTTTTGATTATCATCATATCACAATTCCTTTTCAATTCAATTATTATTGATTTATTAATTATTAATTATTTCGTTTAATTTTTTAAAAACATTTATAACTAGTCGAATTAAATAACTATAAATGTAGAAATTAGAAAATGGTGAATTTATATTGTATTGGTTTTTAGTAATTTTTGCATTTTTACTGGCGAGCGTTAAAACTCAAAAACCCAAAAAATACCAGAAGGTTTCAGTAATTATTCCGGCTTATAATGAAGAAGATACCGTGGCTACCGTTGTTGAAGTAGTTAAAAAGGTGTCGTTTGTTGATGAAATCATTGTTGTCAATGACGGTTCATCTGATAATACACAATCAGAAGCAGTTAAAGCCGGTGCTCACGTTATAAATCATGAAACCAACAAAGGTAAGGGTGAAGCATTGTTAACTGGTTATAAGGAAGCAGAATGTGACATTATAGCTTTCATTGACGCGGATATTCATAACTTGACATCCAAAAAAGTGGAAGCAATGATTATTCCAATTCTTGAAGGCAAAACTGATATTACAAAAACCAAATTTGCACGTGCTCACGGACGCGTAACTGAACTTACCGCAAAACCGCTTTTAAACTTTTTCTTCCCGGAAATTTCATTTGAACAACCTTTAAGCGGTCAATTTGCAGCACGTAAAACTGTATTGAAACGTATTAATTTTGAAAAGGACTACGGTGTGGATGTAGGTATTGTTATTGATGCTGATGTACTTGGAATTTCAATTATGGAAGTTGACATTGGTGCAATTGAACATGACATGTCTCCGCTTGCGGATTTGAATTTAATGGCTAACGAAGTTGTAAGAACAATTATGAACCGTGCCAATAAGTATGGCCGTGTAATCATGATTGATGACATAGGATATTTCATTCGAATGTCAATAGTAGGTTTATCCATGGTTATTTTAGGACTGTTTACAATATTTTTCGTGAATTTCGTCTCCCTTTCAATCGGAATAATGATTAGTATAATAGGTTTAATAATGGCGATTTTCTACATAATTAAGGTCATTGTAAAGTCAATTATAATGTTTAAAAAGATTCCAACAGGAAATCTTATCAAATCATTCGTTAAAATTCATTTCCCACTTATTATTTCAATTATCATATTACTATTAATGATTTCAACATTCATCGGTGCGGCACACTTTGAAAACGGTGTCCTGTCAATTGAACCTAACTCCAGAAATCTGATTATATATGCTGATGATACACAAAGAGACAATACAATTTCTGTAAGGGGACCTTATGTTGTGGACAATGCCTTTGAAGATGAATCGGATCAGATACGCCTGCCCGTTGATGCAATGATTTCACTGGGTGTGAAAGCAAATGACACGATACAAATAGACGACGATATCTATCTGATTAATGAAACACTAGAAGGTGAGCACAACACATTGAGATTGCCTAAAGATGTTAAAAACTTTTTAAACCTAGAATCGGGTAATGTAATTCAAAACAGTCGTTTAAAAGAAATATTTGAAGGAACTGCAATGACACACAGTTATGAAAAGGATAATACTACTGTTTATGAGCAGTATATTGTCTCTTCAAGGGATGCCCGCTCCTGTACTTATGAAATATTTTTAGACAACACGTCTGTTGCCTACTCGTCCGGAATCTTTAAAAAGAACTCCACATATGACATTTCAATAAATGATGAATTTTTCACTTCATTCAACTTTAAAAAGAACAGCAATGTCACATTTGATTATGAAAATCATACGGTTGAAATACTGTTCAAAGATAAAAATACAACATCCATAAAACAGATACCCCGTGAAAGTCAGGGAACGTTTTTGAATTTCAACTTAGAAAAAAATAGGTTAAAAAATCTAGAAGATTAAATTCTAGATTTCCTTTTCATATGCCTTAACAGCTTCTTCAACATCATCATAAAGACCAAGAGCTGCAAGAGCACCAACTTTACCCTGCTGGCCTGTAACCGCAATCAGAGAAATATTCAATTCCCCAGCAACAGCTTCGGCGGTTTCAACATCCATCATCCCGGATTTTGTAGCAATTGAATACTCTCTTAATTTTGGAGGAATATCCAAGCCTTCCAGAACAGCTATTGCTGTTTTATCGGATAATGTGTCTCTTTTAAGAATTTCAATAACTTTATCAATCAGATCCTGTTTTTTGGACTCTTCAACTGCGAAAGTTAAAGCGATTGAAACACAATTTTGGGTTTTATGAGGATTGTGAGGATATAACTGAACGATAATGTGGTCGAGATATTCAAATCCTTCACCTGCAAGTTCAACTCCAAGATTATGAGCCATTGTCCATGTGGCACCGGCGTCTTTGGTATCTGTATCGTCAACACCGATAACCACTTTTTCAAGTTTAGGTGTCACAACAGTGGCTTTTCCAGCTTTTGAACCTCCTCCAACCTGGATAAGTTCAACATATTTAACACCTTCACCCATTCCTCTGCACATTCCGGCTCCAACGCCCGCTCCGGCAAGACCGGTATGTGTAACTTTGACCTCATCACCGTCAACAACAATCTCATCAATTCCGGCGGCATTGAAACTGGCTTTCAAATCCAGAGGGGCCTTGCCAACATGACATCTGTAGACATGCTTGTTCCCGTCACGATAAGCAGAATCAATAAGCTCTGAATTGTTTCTGTATTGATTCAATAACCAGTGAGACCCTGAAATGCATGGATGATACTCTACAAGTTCCACTTTATCCCCGTCAACCATAGTCAGCACTTTTTCATATGGTGCAATCCAGGGGTCATTGAATTTTTCTTTAAGTTCGTTCGGTTTTAAAATTTCCATTTAATCACTAGATTTCTTTTAATCTGTCGCACATTTTAATAGCTGCTTCAACAGCACTTTTAGCATTTTTAACACGTCTGTGGGCATCCATTCTGGTCATGCCCGGACCGGTAATTCCAAGCGCTACCGGAGTGTCATACTCTAAAGCTAAATCAGCAATTTTACGGGAAGCGTGCTGGGCTACAATCTGGTCGTGGTCAGTTGCACCTTCAATTACTGCACCAAGGGTGATGATTGCATCATATTCATCTTTTTGC
>CACYBU010000097.1 GCA_902772665.1 uncultured Methanobrevibacter sp.
AAAACTTATTAAAGAAGGTAACACTCCAAGTTTTGATGAAGTTGATGTGGTTACAACAGGAACTTGTGGTGTAATGAGTGGTACAGCAGCTATACTCAATTTTATAGTTTCTGAACCTGGAAAATTCATACGAGCTGAAGAAGTATTTTTAAATGGAGTTCCAGCCCATGCAGGACCATGTCCAAATGAATGGTTAGGTGCAATTGATGTTATACTTCATGGAACTACACATTCAATTTATGACCACAATTATGGTGGAGGTTTTGTTTTAAAAGAACTTTTGGAAGGCAAAACAATTGATGTGAGAGTTGAAAGTGTTGAAGGCAAAACAATTGAAAACACAATAACAATAGATGATATTGGAAGAGGTCAAATAATAGGAACTAGAATGGCATTTAAAAATTATACTGCTTTTGTTAATACTTATAATGAACCAATTAAGTCTATTTTTTCCGCAATTCCATTAGAAGGAAATCTTTCAGGTTTAACATTTTCAGGATGCGGTGATTTAAATCCATTGCAAAATGATATTCCGCATAATGTAATAAAAAGTGGAACCAGATTTTTATTCAATGGGGCTGAAGGGTATATTTTAGGTGACGGTACACGTTCTAGTGCCGAAAAACCAAATTTGATGTTGACTGCAGATTATAAACAGATGGACCCATATTATCTTGGAGGATATAAAACTGGTCAAGGTGGTGAAGTTTATGATACTGTGGCCATACCGATTCCTGTTTTAAATGAGGAAATATATAACAATTTGCTCATTACGGATGAAAACATTAAATTGCCATTAGCTGAAATCAAAGGTCGTCATTTACCATTAGGTGAAACCAACTACAAAGAAATGTGGGAAGGCTATGATTTAAGACCTCAATATGGCAGATCAAAATGTTCAAAATGTGATTCATGTACAATTGAAGAGATTTGTCCAACAAATGCATTTGCAAATAAAAGATTAGATTTGACAAGATGCTTTGGATGCGGATTATGTGCTCACTTCTGTAAAAATGATGCATTTGACATGAATACTGGTGATGTTGATTTGGAAATTAAGGACAAACTAGTCAATGTGCCAATTATCTGTCGACAATCTGATAGATTAAGAGGAAATAAATTATCTAATCATTTGAAAAAGTTAATTGAAACACAGGAATTTACTTTGTAGTGAGGTGGTTTTAATGACTACTCAACAAAAAATTAATGAGGCTCCTATTAATTTTGCAGAAGATATAATATCTAATGTAAAAAATACTAGGGAGGATGGGGTTCTGAAATGTGTTCAATGTGGTTTATGCACTTCCACATGTCCTGCAGCACGCCATTCTGAATATAATCCTAGAGAAATTATTGAAAGAGTTCTTGACGGTGATGAAACAATAATGCATGAAGATTATTTATGGAATTGTTTTTATTGTTATACTTGTCATAGCGTATGTCCAGTTGGGAACAGTGTTTGTGAAGTAAATCAAATATTAAAACAATTTGCAATAAACCAAGGTATAGGCGGGGATAAGCTTTATGAATATCTCGGATTTCTGACTCATACTTTGATGCAGCAATTGGAGCTATTCCTGAAATATTTTTCGACGATATTGCAGAAGATGTCCCTGGCTGGACAGAAATAAGATTTGATAAACTGGAAGAGAACAGAGAAAAATTAAATCTCTATCCTCCATTAATGCCACCTGAAGACGTCATTGATGAAGTCAGTTTAATCTTGACAATTACAGGATTTAAGGAAAGAATGGAAAAAATTAGAAAATCACAAGAGGAGGCTTTAAAATGAAGAACATTCCAGATAAAAATCTTTTACTGTTTAGAAGTTGTCTTGTAAGTGTAGAATATCCTGGAATTGAATCCTCTACAAAATATGTTTTTGAAAAATTAGGGATAGATTATGGAATTTCTGAAAAACAGACCTGTTGCACTGGACTTGGCCATTACTCCGATGTGTTTGATCAGATTTCTACAACAGCCATTGGAGCACGTAACTTCAAAGTAGCACAAAATCTCAAAAGACCAAATCTCGTCATGATGTGCGCAACATGCTATGCAATCAACAAAAAATCTGTTAAATTATTAAATAACAAAGATGATTTGCGTAATCATATCAATGAATTATTTGAACAAAATGGTCTTGACCATTTAAAATATGAAAAAAATGATTTAACACCAAAAGAAAACATTTTTCATTTTGTGGATATTTTATACGGTAAAAAAGATGAAATTAAAAAACATATAAAATATGACTTAAGTGAATATAAAATTGCTACTCATCACGGTTGTCATTATTGTAAAGTCCATTATGAAGACACTATTGCAGGCGTAAGGGATCCAAACATCATCGATGAGTTAATTGAAGCTTGTGGATGTAAAACAATCGGATGGTATGACCATAAACGTGCATCTTGTGGAACAGGATTTAGACAAAGATATTCCAATCCGGATTTATCATTTACTGCAACTGCAGATAAAATGAACTCCTTAAAGGATGAAGGAGTAGAAATCGTTGTTCATTTATGTCCTAATTGTCACATTCAATTTGACAGGTATCAACCATTAATTTCAAAAAAAGAAGGAAGGGAATTTAAGGCGATTCACTTGAACATTTCTCAATTTATTGCCATTGCAATGGGAGCAGATTGGGAGAGTGTTGTAGGTGTTCAAGCACATACCTCCAAGATAGATTCTGTAATCAAAGATTTAAAGGAGGTTGAATCATGAGTGAAAATTTAAAAATCGGAGTATTTTTATGTGAATGTGGAGGAAACATCTCAGATACAGTTGACCTTGATGAAGTTAGAAATGCACTGGATGTGGAAGTTATTGAGCAATTTGAAAACTTATGTTCACTTAACGGCCGTAAAATTATCCGTGACGCTATTATTGAACATCATTTGGATAGGGTTGTGATTGGTGCATGTTCTCCAATAAGTCATGAAAAAACATTCCAAGACTATGTAAAACCTCTAAATCCTTACTTAATGGATATGGCAAACATAAGAGAGCAATGTTCCTGGGTTCATGATGATAATAAAAAAGCCACTAAAAAAGCCATTACATTGATTAATGCATCAATTGAAAAAGTCAAACAATCAGATGAAGTAAATCCAATATATTGTCAAACTCCTGATGAAGTTGCAGTAATTGGTGGTGGAATTGCTGGAATGAATGCAGCACTATCTCTTGCTCGTCAAGGAACCAAGGTTACAATAATTGAGCAGACCCCTTCTTTAGGAGGACATATGGCTAAAATTG
Source organism: uncultured Methanobrevibacter sp. (assembly GCA_902772665.1). Classification (GTDB taxonomy): domain Archaea; phylum Methanobacteriota; class Methanobacteria; order Methanobacteriales; family Methanobacteriaceae; genus Methanocatella. Next base: position 3,265 of record CACYBU010000097.1, read on the forward strand.
GCAAAGTATTCTCACCGGTTAAAATTGCTGAAGAATGTGGAATGTGTCTTTTAAACCCTATTTTAAATGATCTCGTTTGGAATGAAAATATTACAGTTTGGACAAATTCTAAAGTAATAAGTGCTAATCGACATGCAGGGACATATAATCTTATTGTTGAAAAGTCACCTCGATTTGTCGATGCAGATAAATGTATTGCTTGTGGAAAATGTGTTGAAGTTTGTGACATTGATGTGCCAGATGACTGGAATGAGGGATTATCCTTAAGAAAAGCGATTTATCGACCATTTGGACAATCTTATCCTGAGGCATATGTAATTGATGAAGATGCATGTACCAAATGTGGAGAGTGCAAACGTCAATGTATGATGGATGCAATTACCTTAAGGCAGTATCCTGAAAAAGTTCCGCTTCAAGTTGGTTCTATTGTAGTGGCTACTGGCCACCAATTAATTGACCCAGATAAACGACCGGATTATTCATATTCAAGACATCCGGACATTATCACACAAGCTGAACTTGGCCGTATAACCGGTGTAAACGGCCCTACAAAAGGAAAGTTGCTTAAATCAAATGGGGAAGTTCCAAAACGTGTTGTAATGATACAATGTGTGGGTTCAAGAGATGAAAAACCTGATGGGCATAAGTATTGTTCAAAAATCTGTTGTTCAGTTGC
>CACYBU010000098.1 GCA_902772665.1 uncultured Methanobrevibacter sp.
CCTCCAACACAAATATAACATTGTTATAATATGTATTAAAAAAACTACAAAAAGTATTAAAAAGTCTTAAGTTTCTGTGCATGATTTTTAATATATTGTATTTTTTAACCTTTTGAATTTAAGCAAATATGTTAAAATATCAATTTCGACAGATTTATATTTGTTAAAATATGGTGGAAATACAACATGTTAGAAGAATATTTGCCTTTAATGTGGTTTAATAATATTCAAAAACATTGAAAACCTGATTCTTGCATTACAGGATGCTTCGACTCATGTAAATCCCACCCTACTCTGTATTTAAAGTTTAATTGCGATTATAATCCTGTTTTTAATCAGACATATGGAACTGAAACGGCCATTAAATATAATGACAACATTGAAATCATTGGAGGCATGCAATTATCCTATTAAGTACTGAATCAATGCTCGAAGGTGTTAAATACAATTAATTCATCATATAATTATTTTTAAAAGATTACAATATAAAAATGGAGGATTAAATAAATATGAATGAAACCATTAAGGGACACTCTTGGATTCCATTAATCCTTGTTTGTTTTGCTACATTTATTATAGCTCTGGACACTACATTCATGAATGTTAGTATTTCTTCAGTTGTTGCTGATTTGAATACTGATGTGAGCACTATTCAGGCGATCTCATCCTTTTATACTCTCATCACTGCTTCATTCATGTTGTTAAGTACCAAGCTTCAGGACATAGTTGGTAAAAAGAAACTGTTTTTAATCAGTGCTGTTATTTATGGTATCGGTACCCTAACTGCAGCATTAAGTTCAAGTGTTTTAATGTTATTTGTCGGATGGGCCCTACTGGAAGGTCTTGGTGGAGCATTAATGACACCTACTGCCGTTTCAATAATAAGCGGAACCTATCATGGCGACAAACGTACATTTGCCCTTGCAATTGAAAGTGCACTAGTTGCAATTGCAGCCGCTATCGGTCCACTTTTCGGAGGTGTTGTGACAACATACGTCACTTGGAGATTAGGATTTGCCGTGGAATTTATAATCGTTCTGATTGTTTTGGCACTGCAGGGTAGAATACCACATTTTGAAGCAACAGGATCCAGAAGCGAATTGGATATTACAGGTGCCATAGTTTCATTTGCAGGTCTTGTTCTGTTTGTTATAGGTATTTTGATGTTGACTGATGATACTGCTTTCAGCATAACTGCAATGGTTGTAGGTCTGATTGTCCTTGCAGTCTTTGCATTGTTTGAAATCAAAAGAAAAAGGAAAGGCAACGTACCATTGCTTGATGTTGAATTATTAAGAGACAGAAACTTGCGGGTAGGTACTATCCTTAGGTTAATGGTCAATCTTGCAATGGGTGGAACATTGTTTGCAGTTTCCGTGTATCTGCAAAGCGTATTGGCTTTATCTGCATTCAATACCGGTTTGACTTTGCTTCCAATGACTTTAGGCCTACTTATTTTTGCATTGGCAGCTCCAAAATTATCTGCAAAACTGAATCACAAGATACTCATGTCAATAGGGTGTATAATAGCAATCATCGGATGTCTGATTTCAAGCCAACAGTTTACAATGGATACAACAATGCTTGAGTTAATGCCCGGGCTGTTCATACTGGGAGCAGGACTTGGTTTTGTAATGGCTTTAGGTGTGGACATTGCATTAAGCAATATTACTGAGGAAGGTCAGAATAACGCATCATGTATTGTTACAACCGGCCAGACATTAGGTCAGTCAATGGGTACAGCAATTATCGGAGTGATTTTAATTCTTGGAATTATTGGAGGCATTAGTGATGGAGTTAATACCTATGCTCCAGAGCATTCCAGTGACCAGACATACGAGAAAAGCGTTTATGATTATTTCCAGTCAATAGGCAGTATAAACGAGGTTAATGCAGAAAACAGTACTGTTCAAAGCATTGTAAATATCATCATTAAGGATTCCATGCAATTCGTAATGTATGTGACAGCGGCTCTTATGGCAGTAATTTTCATTTTGACATTCAGACTAACAGATAAAGAGATTAAAAAGCCCAATAAAAAGTTTAAAAAACAATGAGAGTTCAACCTCTCATTTTTACTATTTTTTTAATTCCCCGACACATCACACAAATATGCCCACAAGAGAAACTCAATTAACTTTTTAATTCTTCACGAATTTTCATCAATCTTTTCAAAGCTAATTTCTGCCTTTTCCATTGCATATTACCTAATAAGCGTCATTGCAGAAGTTACATTCAATCAATTCCCCTTCATCTCTAGCCAATAACATTTAGCCAGGTTTCCATGCTACCGGAACTTTTCCCTAGAAATTTCATGAATATAATTATCTTTAACCTCTTTCAAGTCCTTTTCTTAATTTAACTTTTCTTCCAAGCTTTTTTAGCTTCACTAGGAGACAAGGACAAAAACAATTATAATAATAGATATTAACTTAAAAAAAAATAAATTTAATTTTTGTTTAATCCAGGTTAAAGCCTAATAGTGAGAAAAAATAAAGTATTAAAAGGGTTGGAAAACACCTTACTTTTTAGGAAAATTTTTCCTTGAAATTTAATTTACAGCACAAACAAAGGTTTTTGAATTAGAAATTTTGAATACTTTCCAACCCTCATTAATTGATTAATTGATAATTTTTGAATTCAATGAGGAACACTGTTAAACATTTAAGATTCTATATGATATTTACTTCAACCTGTAAACTTATTGAAAAAATTTCGAAAATTATCTGCATCGATGTTACAATTTATTAAAAAAACATTGCTAAAATTATTTCACCAAATAAAGAAACACTATGTGTTACTTCCATAGTAAACGATATTTATTTTATATGAAAGACAGATGCTCAAATAATAGAATTAAAATTGATATTATCCGAACATAAGATATACAATAAATCATATGTATTGATAAAATATATTTAAACGTTAAATAAATGATTCAATGGACTTTTTTAAAAAAAAACAATAATAAGGTGAATTCAATCACCTTAATTTATTTAACTTTAACAGTCGTTTTAACAGTGTTTTTGCCATAACTGACCTTTACCGTGTAGGATTTGCCTTTTTTAAGCTTACTAATAACATTCTTTTTAATGGTAACCTTGGCAACACCTTTCCTATTGGTTTTAGCATTATAGGTTTTTCCTTTAAATTTGAATTTAATCATTTTTCCTTTGGACAACATGCCGTTGATTTTCAGGGTTGCCTTAAGATGAAGTTTTTTGGATTTTTTCTTGACGGTTACCTTATTCGCTTTAAGGAACTGTTTAATCACTACAGTTGTTTCAATGGCATCTCCACCATAACTAATTTTAACAGGATAGAATTTGCCGTTGAGATTCTTAAAGACTGTCTGCTTAACGCTGATTTGTGCCACTCCGTTTTTATCGGTTTTTGCACTGTAAGTTTTTCCTCTGAAAGTGAATTCTATTACTTTGCCCTCAACAGGTTTAACATTAATCATAAGTGTTGCTTTAAGAATTAATCTTTTATCAGTGTTTTTAACGGCAAACATTTGAGTTTTAAGAACATGGTTTACAACCACACTGTTTTGATATGTCTGATTCCTGTAGAGTGTTGTTATGTTGTAAGTTCCAGGAAGTTCTGAAATCAGGACTTTTGCAATACCACCATTATCTGTTTTTACTATTAGAGTTTTTCCGTTGATTGTGAAATTGACTTCCTCACCAGCCCCAACTGCTCTGCCGTCAGTGGTAACTACTTTAACAGTGAAGTATGAACCTCCATCATAATCCACTATAATATTTTTGTTTTCAGTGATTTCACTGTCATCGGCAACAGTGTATACCTTAAGACATACTGATTTATTTAAACCCCGCATGTCAGTCCAGTTATCGTCACCTTTGCCCGCAAGAGACATGCCTTCAATGTAGTGAACCCTTGACCATGCATGATAGGGAACGGCATTGCTTTTAAATAAAACTTTAAACCTATCCCTCTCGTTTACCGGAAGATATTTGTCCAAAACGATTGTCCGAAATCCCGCGAATTCACTTACACCACTTTGTGAATGAACATTAACACCATTTACATAAATTTCAAAGGAATAATCAATGCCTGATTCGTTGAAATATGTTCCAACGGCACCTATCAGTTCATCATATCTGGATGTGAACTCATTTGAATAAACCGTATAATTATCGTCGAAACCTGTCAGTCCGGTGAAATCTGTCTGATAGTTGACATGATAGTCAATGTCATTTTCAAAGATATATGCAACGGCAACCCTTTGTGGCACAATTGCATAATAATCAGTTTCTGAAAAATTATTGTAAAGAGTATCTGAAAATCCCGCCAGGGAATCCTTGGTCAGCCATACGAAACTGCCACACTCCCCGTCTTCAGGCATAGATTCATTATCATAATAATTGTCATCCCATCCTATAAGTGTAATGAAGTGAGTTCTATGATCCATGATTGCAATATCATCGCCTTCAATTGGTATTTCACCCACCGGTTCGCCTACATAGAGCTGCACCGCAACGGCACCATATTTCATTATGGCTCTTTTTATCATATCCACCGTGTCGTTCATTCCAGTATAGATGAACATTGCATCCTGAACATGAATTCTTTCAACGTTCATATCCGTATCTGCAATCATTCCCCCATCATCATAATCACCGTCCACAGGCAAAACTCCATACCCGCTTAAGGCATATCCCCAACCGCTGTGAGCAAAACCTGTTAAGCTGATTCTTAAATCTCCAACTGTATAATATTTCAGCTGAAGTTTCTGCACGTAGTTCTGTGAGAGATTGTAGATTATGCCTGTGGATTTTCCAAGTGCAGTGTCAATGGCGGCTATTGTTGCAAATGCCCAGCAGTCATCATTATCTCCCTGAATTTTACCAGGTGTTGTCCACCCCCATTCTCGGGCATCAAATCTGGAAGGAATAGTGTCAATTACTGCTTGACTTTTTGTTAAATTTAGCTTTATTCCCTTGTTTTCAACTGAAACTATGTAGTCGTGATTGTCCATGAGGAAAATATCATTGTTCTTTTCTATGTTTTCAAGTTTTGAATCATCTGCAAAATCTGCGTAAACTCCAATTCCTCCATTATCAAATGTGGAATTTTTGAAGTATGCATTAACATCATGAGCATAAATTGCATTTGCAGTGTTTTTTAGCTGTTTAACAGCATTGTTATTAATGAAATTGGATTTTTCAATAGTTAAATCGCCTTTATCAAAGTACAGTGCTCCGGCATTTTGAGATGCCGTGTTGTTTAAAAAATCAGACTCGACAATGTTTAATCTTGTCCAAGATGAATAAACTGCACCCCCCCTCAAAGCTGACAGTATTGTTTTTAAAAAGGGATTTTTTAATGTTGAGGTTACCTCCAAGAATTGAAATTGCCCCTCCGAATTTGGAACTGCAATCGGTGAAATTACATACGGTTATATTGAGTTTTTTAACAATATGCTCGCAAGCGGAATCAAGATCAATGTGAACGGTTCCACCATTACTTGAAGATGAAATATTGGAAAATGTACAATTCTCTATTATCATATCCTCAGAAGGCAAGAATATGAATGACTCATCATCAATGTACTCGTATATAGGGAAATATTTTGCAATGATTGCCCCTCCGGTAGAACTAGCTTGGGAATTCTTGAATTTTGAATTTTTAATTTCAAAACGGTCCCCTTTATAATTTATTATGCTCCCATGTTTTGAATTGGAATTTTCGAAACTGGAGTTTTCAATAAATAGCTGCCCCCGATTAAGTTCGATTACAGAACTTGAACATATTAGGGGTGAAAAACGAGTATTGTAAATCCTTATTATTGAATTTTCAGCATTAATATATCCATTAGCTAAGTTTGAATAAAAATTACATTCATTCAAGGTTAGATTGATGCTATTTTCACTTAAAATCAGTGATCCTCTTTCAGCAGAACAGTTTGTAAAATTAACATTGTTTAAAGTAAAATCACCACCTTCAAGATTTAATGGATTATAGTGGAAATTCAGGAAAGTCAAGTCATTGACGGCAAGTTTAGAGTAAGTATCCTCCGGGTCAGTTTTAGGAAGAAAATTAAAGGAAAATTCTGAATTCGCTCCATCTATGACATGGTTATTGCCGTTTATCACTAAACTGTCTATTTCAAATATTCCTGATTCAAAAGCATCATTTTCATAAGTATAACTATGGCTTAGATTAAATGTGCCTTCACAATTGATTATCTCTTCATTAAGATGAGTGAAATTTGCAGATTCATCTTTAAGACCCTTTAAATTATTGGTTTGTGAATTCTGATTTGTTTCTTCTTCAAATGATTCGTAAACAGTACCATTATCCGGATCAATATTTAATTGACAATTATCCTCTGCATTTAACACTTCCTGCCCGTCAACTGCCGAAACCGCTGAAAGGGCAAATAGAACGCAGACAATAATCAGAAATATAAAATAATTAGATTTCATTTTTTTCACATAAAAAATATGCTATTGGGCAATAAATTAAATTTTTATAAAATATTTAAACAATATGTTAAAGTTATATGAATTTATTCATATAATTATTTCTAAAATCGGTTTGAAAACAATATCATCAGCAACAGATGAAGTCAATGTTTAAAAAAAAATCCTAACCGGCATTCATCATTTTGTATCGTATGCCCCTGATTGTTGATATGACCGGGACCAGCAGAAACAGATATATGAAATTAGCAGATAGATTAAAGTCAAGGAGATTTACAACGACTGTTAAACCCATTAATATGAAAAATGTATGATATATATAATGTCTTTCGTCATGTGTGGGCATTTTTTCAAGGAAATTTCGGATATATGCATAATAATACATTAACAAAAAGAGCGCTATTGTTAAAAATATGTTCAACCCGAAAATCGCCTCGGATAAAAAGAAATGCGAGTAATTTCCGATTAATGATGTTGTAAATGGAATGAACGAAATGCAAATTAAGAATAATATGTTAATCCACAGATATGGAATGTTAAAGGTTTTAATTTTAATAAACTCATGGTGGTAAATCCAAAAGGAACTGATTAAAACAAAACTTACTATTGTAACTCCGATTGTCGGTGTCAAGGTTGAAATGAAGACTAAGAAATCGGAATAATTGACAATCTGAAGCTCAGAAATGGCAATGGCAAATACCAGCAATGTCATTACCATCCCAAAAATGCCATCCGTCAAACCCATCAAACGGCCAGGGTCTATATCAATGTCACTTTGTAAAACTTTTTTGAAACACTGATAAAAAGTTATTTTTTTATTGATTCTTTTAAGTTTCCTTGCCTGTCTGCGGGTGCTTTGATGTTTCTTTTTTTTATCATCCAAAGAATCCAACAGACTATCTATCTTTTCAACAGTTTCATTATCATCACAATTTAGCTTTAAAATCTCCAACCTCATGGAAAGATCGTTTTTCAACTCGGCAATTTCATCAGGAGTATATTTTTTAATTTTAATCACCATCATTAAACTTAACATTACTTATTAACTACAAATACTGACTTTTACATAAGACAATTAATTTAAACTCCAGTAAGGAATTCCGCCACTGGAACTGAAACATACGCTTCAATTGGGGCTGCAATAAGCAACAGGATTATTGAAAAAACCATCAGCACAATACTTTGAATCAGAATCTTTTTGGAGCTATTAAATGCTTCGGAAGTTCCATGGATTTCACTATTGTGAATTGCTTTTATGAATCTACAGATGAAACGAAACAACATTACCCCACAGGCGGATTGAATGACACTTGCAGTAATCTCGAATATTCCATGAGGAATCAGATAGACAAAATAGAACATACCATCGTTATGTGTGACTGTACTGATTAACTGACCGATGACCGCAATATTTATTCCATCATATATTATCATTACAATTGCAGGAATTGCAAAAAGTATTGATGAGAGATATATCATGATTCCTCCGGATGCATTGTGTATAAAGAGTTCAAGTGCACTGATACTAATATCAGTGCCGTTTCCAAAAGGAATATTTGCGAAAGCCATCTGAACTTTAGATGCAGATAAAAACCATGCGGCAACAAAGCAGATTATAAATAGAATATATAATCCGATTATCAACTTTTTATTGTCCCTTAAGGCTTCGATTAGCAAATCCTTAAATCTGAGTATGAAATTCATATCCTTAATTCTATTTTTCATTGTTTAAATAAATATCCGAAAATTAGTAAAAATCAATGTAAAAAAAGTCAAATTTAATGTCTTATTGCAGAGAAAATCTCCACATTATGGCACTGTTGCCTCTGTACTGGGAAACTTGTTTTATTTCGTCTATACTTCACTAATTTTTATTCATAAATCGATTTTATCATTTTACTATTTATGATTAGTTTGTCAGTGATTGTAACCTCTTATTCAAGTTATCATGTCATTTAGTGTTATGAATTTTCCTTTAAATTTTTCGATGCAATAAAAAAATCAAGAGTTCCAGTTACTTCTGGATTTTTTAACTAATGTTAAAAATAAGTTTTAGAAACTGGACTAAACTGTGTTTCACTATTTTTAGAATACTGTGGTGTATTTCACAGATTGTTAATTCAACATTTAAGTTTTTCAATCCGCAGTTTTGATTTCTCTGAAATTCTGGGATTCCATTAAATTTTTGCAAAGTGGCGTATTTGGAAATAAATCTCTGACCTTCGTCTGAATATTAATATCTTCGTATTTTTCCAATATCCTTGTCATAATGTCGTGAAATCCTTCGGTATTGTGAAATACATTCAAATTTGAATTCACATGAAATGTAGTAATCACAGGATACGATTCTAACACATGATGAATACTAAATAATAGTTATTTGTTATTTAAATCGAGAGAAACCTCTAATCCCCTTATTCTCCATTTTTTAACAGATACATGATTAAAACTCTTGTCAATGTCTATAAGAGGATTCTCTTTATTTATCGTTAGTTAACTGGAAAATTGATTTTCCATACGATGATAACATTTACTCATTGAAATCCAAACTTACCGATAGCTCAAAATTAAAAATAAACCCTGAATTGTGGACAGGCACTTTTCTATTCATGAAAACTATATTATGAAAATTAATTCCTGAATAACGCAATATTAGCAACAATAAAAAGTAAAAAGTTGATTAATTATTAATCAACTTTAATATTATTCTCTTTCAATAACCTTCTCAATCTAATAAGTTCTTCCTCATTATATGAGGATTCCTTCTTAACCTGAGATAATTCACTATCCAATAATGAGATTTTCTCATCTTTATGTGAGGATTCCTTCTTAACCTGAGATAATTCACAATCCATTGTTGAAATTACATCTCCAAGATTATCAATTCTTTTAGACATTTTATCATAAGTGGATTCGATTTTAATAGCTTCTGGATGTACTGTTTCTGCTATAATAGTTAATAACTCCCTTGTTTTATGTTTATCATCTCTGAAATGAAGTCTGATTAATTTTTTTAAGACATGGTAGATATCTGCCTGCAGGCGTGTATCCATGAATTTTACTTTTCCAAAAAGTTTTACAACTTTTTTTGAGTATTCTTTTGCCTTGTTTTCCTGTGCGAACAAGAGTATGTATGCAAAATCTAGTACTTCAATTACAGATAATTCTTTTTTATGTTCTATATTGTAGCTTAAAGTATTTAATCTTTTAGATATTTCTTCGTTGTTGAATACTCGAATGTATACTTTGAATGCATCTCCATGTGATTCATAGATTACTGTGTGGTCTTCGTCACCTATGTTGGTTAAAATTACGTTTAAGCTTTGCATTTTGTATTTGAATATTAGTTGCAGTTTGTAGTGGTGTAATGCGTCTTTTTTATCTGGAGTGACTATTGTTGTTTGCTGTTCTGGATTTAGTGTTGATATGACTGGTATTGTATCGTCGGGTGCTATCATTTCTGCTCCATCTATTTTGCGGTTTCGGTTATCTGGTGTGAATACTTCCGTATCGAGTGATTTTATGAATTTGCCTGGGTATCTTAGACTTTCATGCTGTGCTTCGCCATAATATAACTGCAGGAATCTGAATGCTGAATCACGGGGATTGTCATTCTTTTGAGCCATTGCTTCGTCAACTATTCTTTTAATTTTTTTATTTTTCAATGGAGACAGTTTACACATAGTATCATCTCTAAATTCTGGTGTTTGTGTTTTCCTGCCAGTGAAAAAATTAATTTTAAATCTAATGGAAAACA
>CACYBU010000099.1 GCA_902772665.1 uncultured Methanobrevibacter sp.
GTAATTAACGTAAGTGTATTCATAGACCCTTCCGCAAAGGATTTCAGAAAAATCTATCAGTACAATTATGGTGCAACAAAACTGGCAATCCGAAGAGCAATGGAAGATTATCCTACAATCGACAAAGTACTTGCAGAAAAAGACCGTGGAACTCACCCTATTATGGGATTCAAAGTCAAAAGGCTTTGGGCACCTCCATATTTGCAGGTTGCACTTGACCTTGACAATGAATCTGCAATGGAAAGAATCATCAGTGAGTTACCTGACAACGACAGAATATTGCTTGAAGCAGGTACTCCGCTTGTTAAAAAATTCGGTGTCGGCATTATCGGTAAAATCAGAAATCTACGTCCCGACGCATTCATCATTGCTGATTTAAAAACTTTAGACGTTGGCCGTGTAGAAGTTAAAATGGCTGCTGATGAAACTGCTGATGCAGTGGCAATTTCAGGTCTCGGTACCATAGAATCAATTGCAAAGGCAATCCATGAAACTCAAAAACAGGGTATTTACTCTATCCTTGACATGATGAATGTTGATGAATTTGAGAAAAAACTTGAAAAATTGCCTGATGATTTAAAACCGGATATCGTTTTATTACACAGAAATGTTGATATGGAATCCTACAGAAGGGAACACGGTGAAGACACCGGTGACATGACTGAATGGGGTAACATTAAAGACATTAAAGATATTCTTGGTGATAAAGGTTTAGTTGCTGTTGCAGGTGGAATCACCCCTTCCAACGTTAAAGAAGCAATTAAAAAAGGCGCAAATGTCATCATTGCAGGAAGATACATTATTGGTTCAAGAGACGTGAGAAGAGCTGCACAGGACTTTTTGGAACACTTTGAACCTGATCCGGATAATATGAGACTTGCAATGGATGAAGATGAAAATATTGAAGTAAAAGACGGATAAGTAAATTAGAATTTTTCTAATTTACCTCTAATTTTTTTTATATTGAGTGGTTAAGATGGGATTTTGTAATTCATGCGGGCAACCGATTGTAAAAGATGACTACGGAACAAATAAGGATGGCAGTTTAAACCCGGAATTTTGTAAGGACTGTTATCAGGATGGCGAGTACACAGAACCTGACATTACTTTAGAAGAGATGATTGTTCGAAAAACCAATGAGATGATGGAGAAAAATCCCAGACTTGCTGAAACTCAGGCAACAGGAATTACTGCTTTTTTCATTCCAAGTCTGAAAAGGTGGAATCCGGAATTCAAGGATGATGAATAATCAATATCTTTTTAACATGAATTCTTTTACTCTGTGAGCCAGATATTCGTCACGGCTGTGATGGGATTTGATGTTGTATAATTCCTCCTGCAGTTCATTGTACCTGTCAACCAAATCGTTGTATTCCAAACGTAAAGTATCATATTCTTTTTCTAAATTTTCATTAGTTTCATAAATTTCAGCATAACCTGTTTTTGTATTCAGATTTTCCTGTTTTAAGTGGTCGTGTTTTACTGAAAGCTTATGATAGCTTTCACGCAGTGAATTTCCTTCTTCTTTCAGCTTTAAGCATTCGCTTTTGAGGTTTTCATTTTCAACTGTTAATTTTGAATTTTTCTCTTTTATGGTTTCGTTTTCCTGTTTAAGGGTGTTGAGGGTATTTATGTGGTGAGTATTGTATTTTTCTTCCATTTCGCTTAATGCAATTTCCTGTTCTTTTACGGTTGTCTTCAACCCTTCGATTTCTTGTTCGTATTCAAAAGTAGATTGGTTATTGTTTTCTTCCAGTTGTCTTTCCAATTCGTCCACTTCCTCAACATGCAGATAGTTTGCAATTTTTAATGTTTCATTTTCTTCTTCCATATTTTTAAATTCTTTAATTTCTGAATTTGGGATAATTAGAACTTCTTCCTTATTTTCGTAGATGTCCTCGTTTTTTGCTATTGTAATCTGGATTTGTTCTGTTGTGTATTTCTTTATCTGACCGTTTTTCAGTGTTCTGTTATATTCTCTTGAATATTTTTTTACAATACCCTTCCCGACTTTCATTAAATTTATCTCCAGTTGTTAATATTGGTAATTTTGATTTTTTGTTATAATAAATATTTTGCAGGTTGTTTTTGAAAAAGTATTACTTTTTTGTATAAAATCAACTATTTAGTAATACTTTAATCAAAATATATATTATTCACTTTATTATAAAATAATATACGTATTGAAAAATTTTATAGGGGATTAATTGTGGATAGTTATAAAAAATTGTTTGTGATAATTATCTTGCTGTCATTTTTCCTGTTTGCTCAGGTTAATTTCGCCCAAAGCAATGATAATACGACTTTTAAAGATAATTCTCATGATTTTATATCAGTTGATGATTCAAACAGTTTAAAGGAAAATAATGTTAAAAATAAAACGATTTTCATTGTTTCAGATAACCCCGGAACAAACATTATAGATTCGGCCTGTGATGAAATATACAATCAGGATAAACTTTCCGGATTCAATTTGGTTGTAAGAAGCGGTGATCAGGTAAAAGACATGGATGAAGAAGAGCTTCACATGTTATTTGACAACTCAGATGCATTCATAGGCGAATGGATCAGTACAGACGTGGATTCAGTATTAACAAAACTTTTGGGCAAATATCCTAACTTATCCAACAAGGAACTGTTTTTAATTTTAGAACCGCCGTCAGGCAATCTGAACTCTGAATCAAGTTCAATCAATCTGATTAGAAACAATACAATCGACCATCAAAAGATTTTCACCTCCTACAGCAATGATGAATTAATCAGCTATTTTAAAAATACAAAAAGAGGATTGGATTTCAATGAAGTAAGCAAATACATTGAAAAATCCGGATTTAACAATATTTTAAACCAGCTGGTTCTTTATAAAGACATCAATGATAAGGAAAACCTTAAAAATCAGATACTATTCACTTTAAATATTTTAGGTTATGATTTTGCATATAACGCTCCAACCTTCACCGGTTCGAAAAATTACGGAATCTTTCGTGACAGATGGTATTCACTGGATGAATATGTTGAGGCATTTTCCGATAAGTCAAAAACCCGTACCGTCGGAATCCTTGAAAGTACAATGTACATCTCATCCCAGCAACTGCACCCGACAAATGCCATTATACAATCACTGGAATCAAAAGGATATAATGTCATACCGGTTTATGCAGCCGGAGGATCAGCCGAACAGTTAAAAGTGATGGTTGAATCATGGACCAGTGCCGGCAGTGATACAGCCGGTTTTTTAAACGACGCCTCCAAATATGAAATCTATGTTGATGCAATCGTTTCAATGGTTGCATATGGTGTTGGAGGTGAAAACTTCACACAGACAACTGATTTCTTTGAACAGCTTGGAGTACCGGTTTTCAGGGCGGTTCACTCAGATTATGTTTCAAATGAAATGTGGGAGCTGGGATCAACCGGACTTACCACTGAACGAAGTGACAAATGGTGGCATATTACAATCGCCGAAGCTCAGGGAATTATTGACGCGGCATTCATTGGAGGCCAGTCCAGTTATATCTCTAATCTGACAGGTGCAAGAATCGTCACATATATTCCATATGAGAGAAATGTGGAGCTTTTCACGGACAGAATTGATTCATGGGTTGATTTAAAATACACCAGCAATGAAGATAAGATGATTTCAATTATTTATTACAATTATCCTCCCGGAAAACAGAATATCGGTTCCAGTTATCTTGATACCATTAAAAGTATTTACAATATTCTCTACACCCTGAAAAGTGAGGGATATAATGTAGGTGAATTGCCGAAAAATGTAAGTGAACTTGAAGATTTAATGCTTAAATGCGGTATCAATGTAGCTACATGGGCACCGGGTGAGCTTGAAAAACTGGCCAGTCAGTCCGGTGTTACTCTTTTGCCTGTTGACGAATACAATCAATGGTTCAATTCACTTGATGAAATTGTTAAAATTCAGGTAAGGGAGGGTCCGGTAGCTTATATTGGCGAGCTTGCAAGACGTGCAGTTGAACTTGACTATACCGTAACAATCGCTGATACCATTGACGACTGGTATAATCAGGTTGCAGCTCTTCTTCCCGATGAAAATCAGGAAGCATCTAAAAGTGTTTTAACAAATATTGTAAATGCCTTAAAGCAATACACAGCCACCAGGGACGAGAAATATTTCACTCAGTTTTCACAATACTTCGCTGAGTTTAAAAGCCTTAACGTTTCAGGTTTGAACGGATGGGGCGAAGCGCCGGGGAATGTAATGGTGGTAAATAGGAACGGAATAGATTATTTTGTAATTCCGGGTCTTACTTATGGAAATATATTCGTTGCACCTGAACCTCAAAGGGGATGGGAATCAGACATCGAAAACCTCTATCACTGTACTGCAGTAGCTCCTACCCACCAGTATCTGGCGGCATATTATTATATGCAGACCAGATATTCCAATGCAATGGTTTTCACCGGAAGACATGCCACTCACGAATGGCTTCCCGGAAAAGAGATTTTACTTTCCGCCACTGATTACGGATCTGTTGTAGTCGGTGATGTTCCACAGTTATATTTCTATATTGCCGATGGTTTGGGCGAAGCTATTCAGGCTAAAAGAAGAGGGTTTGCAGTTATTATTTCACATCTGACATCCCCGATGTCCTATACTCATTTATATGGTAACCTGACTGTACTGGCTGATAACCTGAATAATCCTGACAGGCTTCGCCAGATTATCACAGACAATGATTACTCAACCAATCTCGGTTTGACAAAAGAGGAGGTTCAAACAATATCTTCAGATTTGCTTGTTGAAAAGGTAAATAATTTCCTCACCACAATGCAGTCCACCCTATATCCTTTGGGTCTTCACGCATTGGGTGAAAGCTGGTCGGATGATGACATTGCAAGCACGGTTTCAGCAATGCTTTCATATGATTTTGTACTTGAAAACAATCAGGGAGTAATTAATTTATTCGATGAACTTGCAAGATGCTACTACTCAAAATCCTACTCTGATCTGTCAGTTTTAGAAAGGGAATTCGTTTTAACCAAATCATATGATATTGTTAAGTTACTGATTGTTAATGATGCTGATACGGTTAAAAATATTATACTGAGGGAAAATTCAAAGGTGGACAATTCTAACTTCATTGCATGCCTTAATCTTGCCAAAAAATACATTAATCTGATAGATTTCTCAATTAAAAATGAAATGGATGCAATGCTTGACGGTTTAAACGGCAAACATGTTCCAGTTGGAGAGGGAGGTGAACTTGTAGTCAAACCTGCAATACTTCCGACAGGTAAAAACATGTTCCAGGACCAGTCAAGTGAACTTCCGACAATGGATGCATGGGAATATGCAAAAACACTTGCACTTTTAACTTTAAATGAATTGAATGACACTACAGAAAAGATTATCATGGGTATATGGTGTGTTGAAACCGCAAGAGATGACGGAGCACTGGTTTCAACAGTTCTTTATCTTTTAGGCATGAAACCTGTCTGGACAGACTCATCAAGTGCAGGTTATGATGATGAAGGAAACCCAACTGGTAAAAAGGTTGGAGCAATGCCTGAAGTAATCAAGCTGGATGATTTGACCCGTCCCGACGGATGGGATAAAAAAAGAATAGATGTAACTGTCATTACAAGCGGTTTATTCAGGGATTTATACTCCTCACAGTCAATTTTAATGGATAATGCATATCGTGTTGCCCTTGCAAGGTCATACATTACAATAACTGAAAATCAGAATCTCATGAATTCTGAACATGGAGCCCTCCTGAGAGAAGCCCTTGAAGGAGTAATGAAAAGTATTAACTATTATGGGGTTTCAAACGAGCCTTTAAGTTCAAATTATGTTGCACAGCACTGGATTGAGGATGCTCTTTATTACTTGAGCATAGGATATAATGCAACTTATGCCGGAGAATGCGCTATAACAAGAATATTTGCGCCTCCAAATGGAGATTACGGTGCGGGAATTTCAAAACTCGTATCAATGTCATGGACATGGAACGATACAAGTGAATTGGCAGATTTTTACCTTGGAAGAATGGGTAACATGTACTCTAAAAACTACTGGGGAGATACCAACCCTCTGGTATTTTTAAGGGCGCTGTCAAACTCAGATACAATTGTGGCCAGCCGTAACACCAATCAGTATGGTGTTTTGGATAATGATGATTTCTTCGATTACTGGGGAGGACTCTCCATGACAGTTGAGGAAATCTCAGGAAAAACCCCTAAATTCAATGTATTGATGTATGCGGATAAAAATAAGGCATACATATCAAGTCTGGAAGAAGTAATGTATCAGGAAATCGCTGCAAGATACGATAATCCCGAATGGATTAAGGGAATGATGAATGAGGGTTACAGCGGTGCACGTTACATGTCAAATAAATTCATAAGCAATCTGCACGGATGGCAGGTAACCAGATCATCAGCAGTCACCAATGACCTTTGGAATAGAGTTTACAATACTTATTTCAAGGATAAATATGGTATTGGTGTTAAGGACTGGCTGATGAGTGGAAACAATGCATATTCATTTATTTCAATGGGGGGAACAATGCTTACAACAATCCATGAAGGATACTGGAAAGCTGATGAAGCCACACTCAGAGACATTGCAAATTCCTGGGCTCAGGCAACAGTTCAGAATGGTGTTGCATGCTGTGACTGTAGCTGCGGTAATATTGCCATGATGCAGTGGGCTGTGCAGTATGTAAATCCGGATATTTTGGCTCAGCTTCTTCCTAAACTCTATGAGGCAACTAAAAATCCGGTATTTAAAAACAATACTCAGACAACACAGCCTCCTGAATCCGACACGGATTCTACCCAAAAGGAAGCTTCCACTCAAAATCCTGTTGAAGGTTCAACCTCTCTAGCTACAGTAATGACAAATTCAAGTTCTTCAACTTCCCAGTCCACTCCTCAAAGCGGAGACAATTCACAGGGTGAGGCATTTTCAAATGTAGGTGAAGGTTCACAATCCGTTCAGGCCGGAAGTTCCTCATCACAGGGGGCTGACGTTAAAAAGTCAATTGAAATTAATCCGATAACTTCACAGTCAGCAAGTGAAGTGGGTCTGTCACTGGCTGCGGTTATAGCAATTTTATGTTTAATCATGGTTGTGGCTGTCGGATACTTTAGAAATGAAGATGATAAGGATAAAGTTCAGGATTTAGATAAATTATTTGAAAATAAATGGTAGGTGAATTAAATTGGATGCAATTAATATGTTATGGCAGGTCGGAATTCTTTCGGCCGTTTTAATTTTTGGAGTCAAACTGGGTCTTGCAACAGGCCTTGCGAACATGTCAAAAAGATACCTTGCACTGGTGTCAATAGGTTATGGAGGTGGAGTTTTAATCTTAACTGAGATTTCTTCATTTTTCACACAGCAGATCACTGATCTGATTTATACATATAATTTCGAGTTCTTCCTGATTATGGCAATAATCATGATTCTGGCCGGAATTTTCACAATACGCGAATACAAGGTATTTGAGAAAAACACAACTACAGCAACATGCATGGCAATTGTTGCACCGTGTCCGTGCTGTTTCGGATCCATCATTGTAAGTATAATGCTTGTTGCACCTACCGTAGGATTGGGATTAATGAATTTAAGTGCAATAGTGGCTGTGGCACTGGTTTTAACAATTATCATAACTTACTTTGCATCAAATTACCTGGTTAAATTTATTGATAAGCCGTATCCTATTGTTTTAGGCAATTTCATGTTCTTTTTAGGAATTTATTTCCTCCTGTCAGCACTGTTTCTGCCAAATATTACAGCAATGATTCAAAATCCGATGGAAGCAATATCAATAGCTTCACCATACTCACTGATTGGTGCTTTAATACTGGTGCTTGTGATAGCGGCTGTTGGTGGGTTTATTTCAAGGAGAAACAGTAATTTTAATTAAAGGTGATTTATAATGGTATCAACAATTCCAGGAAGTGAAATATTAACATCAACATTGAATATGATTTCACAGAGTTTACAGATTCCTGTTATCATATTTCTGGTAGTTTTCGCGGTTTTTGCAGTATTGGCTATTGGGGGGCTGATTTCAGAGTACACTTCAAGAAAAAAGATTACTCCCGATTTGATTGAAGAGTTGATTTATGCAATTTCAAATGCCTCTTCGCTTGATGAAATTAAACGTATTATTAAAAGCGCAAAAATTTATGAATCTCAAAAGGTTGTTTTAATTAAAATCTTGCGTTCAAGTTCTCTGACTCGGGATTCAAGACAGGCTCTTGCTAAAAAATTAATTGAGTTTGAAGAAAATAAATTCACAAAGTCAATTGAAAGAACCGATGTCGTCACCCGTATCGGACCGACTTTAGGGTTGATGGGTACCTTAATACCTATGGGTCCGGGACTTGCCGCTCTGGGAGCAGGTGATGTGAATACACTGGCAAATGCTATTATTGTGGCGTTTGACACTACTGTTGTAGGTATTGGTGCTGGTGCGGTTGCATATTTTGTATCTAAAGTCAGACGCAGATGGTATGAGGAGTATTTGTCAAACCTTGATGCTCTTGCTGATGCGCTTCTTGATAAATTAAATCATGGGAGGTTTTAGGTAATGGTTCGTGATAAAAGTAAGAAACGCTTTTCTGAAGGTGAAGAGGATCCGATGGCAGGAACTTCCAATCTTGTAGATGCGATGCTTGTTATTGCTGTTGGTCTTTTGATTTTTGTTGTAATAAGTTGGAATATGCAGAGTGTTGTGTTCCAGGAAAGTAATCAGAATCCCCAGAATGTAATTAATGAAAATTCTCCTGATGTGACTGAGGTCAGCGAAGGGCAGGTTTTAAATGAAACTCCGGATACTTCTGACAGTTCGGGTCAGGGTTATATGGAGATGGGTAAGGTTTACAAGGATCCTTCAACGGGTAAGTTGGTTATGGTTGAAGGTTAAAATTACATTACTTAGTAATATTTTTTTTATTTCATTTTATCTGTTTTTTCTCTAAAAGTATTACTAAAATTCTTATTTTTTAATGTTCATTTATAAAAGAGTATTATTTTTTCATATTAATTTGTTTTAGAAAGATTTATATTAGTATTACTTTAAAGTAAAATTGTACTAATATGTTTAATATAAATATAATTTATTTTATTAACAACAAGTTTGTTTTGGTACATGAAATATATTTCAATGGGATTATTATGAGAAATAAAAAATTTTTGTTTATATCTATTTTTATTTTAATGATTGTCCTCTCAATTGGCGCAGTATCTGCTCAGGATGCAGATAATGCAGTTGCATCAACAAACGATGATGAGGTTTTACAAGATTCACAACCAATATCCGGAACCGCCTCAGGAGGAGTTGATGTTGTAACTGAAAATCCATGGAGTACAAGTGGGGAATTAAGTTATGATATTGCAAGTGATGCAAAGACAATTAAGAGTGCTGATGTTTATGTGAACGTTTACGGCGGCAGTGCTGCAAATACATATGGTGCTAACGCTAATGTTACTATTACAACCGATAAAGGTCCAACTAAATATAATGAAGCATTATGGACTGAACAGGGATCAACAAACGGTACAGTATATCCGGTAAATGACCACACTACCAAATGTTACTCTGATTACATGATTCATTATAATATAACCAGCTTATTAACAGGTTTAAACGGAACTAAACTTAAAATTAATGTTGACACCTTCAAATATGAAAATAAAACTTTCGACGGCAGAATCAAATTAATCGCTTTAGTTTTAGCATATAATGATGACAGTAATGATGAAACCGTTAGTTACTGGATTAACGATAATCAACTATGGACTAAAAGCAATGTTACAATTGAATTTGATACCGCAGGCAAATCATGTTTTTCATCTTTGACAAACGTTGTACTTTCCAGTGGAGACGGTTCTTATAAAGTTAATAATCAGTATTTAGGTGATGCAGTTGCCCATAAATCCGGTAATTATTACCAGTATAATCAATGGGATGTTACCAAATTAATGGATGTTAGTAAAAACACTTCATTCAATGTTGCTTATGCGGGAACAAGTTCTTACGGTTCAATTAAAAATGCATTGTCCGTTCTCAGGATTTATGATATCCAATCCAGTATAGGATTAACCACAGAATATTCTAAAACTGCATTTGCAGGTACAAATAATACTTTAAACGTAACTGTTGATGCCAGTAAATCCGGAAAATATCTGGTTAGATTATTTGCTGACGGTAAAATTGTTGATGAAGCTGAAGTAAATATAATTGATACACCAGCCAGTGTATTTCTAACCGACCCTACCATCAGACCTGTGGATGATACAACTGTTAAAGGAGCCAATAATCCTAAAGTTAACTACACCGTTGAATTATTGTTGAATGGTGCAACAATTAACTCCACCACAACATCCCTTTCTGTTTTATATAATGGTAATTTAGGTAAAGATTTAACTTATCCTGGCGAAGATATGGAACCATTTGCAATTACAATCAATGGGGATATTGTTATTGATGTTAAAGATGTTTCAACATATTTAAAAGGCGATGATAATCTCCGTAACAGAACTGATAATTGGACCGTTGCTTTAGATGAAAACTCAAATATTGTTAAATCATTTATTTATATTCCTTACAATTGGTTTGATCCAAGTATGGCGGTTGAAGATAAAAACATGTTTAATGCAGCATTCAATGGCAATAAAATCACCCCTATAAACTTATACAGGGATCAAAGTAATTTAGGTTATTACGGCAGTTTCGGCTATGGTGTATTGGTTTATGATGTTACAGGTTTAGTTAATAAATCAGGCATCAATTCATTATTCTTAAGCAGAGCTAATAAATATCCAGCTATTTATCCGTCCGTATTAGTCTACATGTATAATACAACCAATAGTAATTATATTAAAGAAGTATACATTAACAACGGTGCAGATTTACTCACTGACCACACAAAATCTCTAAATAATTTTGCAAATAGAACTGCTAAAGCAGATTCAACATTCAATGTTGATTCCAAAGTAACATCTGATGCAAAACTTTATATTTTAGCATCCAATGCATTACCAAATTACGGTGACATTGTATTCAACGGTAAAACTCATAAAAATGTTTGGAATGGTGAATCCGGATCTACAGCTTATAAAGAATTTGATGTAACCGGCAATATTAAAGATACCAACTCTATTTCATTCATAGCTACTGACGGTAATATTTTAGCATTACAGCAAATCATGGTTTTAACTAAAAACCTTGATGATGTTGAAATTTCCCTTGCTAGTGAATATGCAAACACTGCATATGCAGGTACAAACAATGCAATTACAATTACAATTGAAGCACTTAAAGAAGCAAAATTCAACGTTGCCTTATTGGCTGATGGTAAAGAGGTTAATAAAACAGAAATTAATCTAGTTAAGGGTAAAAATACATTTGTATTAATTGACCCTACTATAAGAGATGTTAATGCATCCACAGTCAACGGCGCAGTTAATGATAAAATCAACTACACCCTTCAACTCTCTTCCGGTAAAAGTGCATCAATCAACATTCCAATATTATACAATGGTAATTTAGGTAAAGATTTAGCTTATCCAAAAGGCGGAATTGAATCATTCTTAAATATCACAGTTAATGGGGATATTGTTATTAATATTAAAGATGTTTCATCCAAACTAACCAGTGCTGAAATGAACAGGACTGATGTTTGGACCATTAACTTAGATGATAAATCAGACATTGTCAAATCATTCATTTATGTTCCTTACAACTGGTTTAACATAAATCTTGTTGATGATGAGTTAAACATGTTTAACACCACCTTTAATGGTGTTGCTGTCACTCCTATTGCATTATACAAAGATCAAAGTAATTTAGGTTCTTATGGTAAATATCGTTATGGTGTATTGGTTTATGATGTAACCGGATTAATTAATAAAACCGGTGACAATAAATTTGTTTTAAATAAAAAAGATAAAACTCCATCAGTTTATCCATCCATAATGGTATACATGTACAATACTACAGGCAGTGCAGTTATTAAAAACATATACATTTCAAACGGTGCGGATTTACTCAGCACAGCTAACAACGTGGCAGGAAGAACAGTTAAATCAGATTCAACAATTAATGTAGATACTGCGGATTATGCAGAATTATATGTTTTTGCATCCAATGCCATGTCTAATTATGGTAATATTGTATTTAATGGTGAAACATATAGTAATGTATGGTCTGGTGCTAGTTATGCTACACAGGTATTTGATTTAGACGTTACCAACAGCATTAAAAACACTAATAACATTTCATTTGTAGCTACAGGAAGCACTATTTTAGCATTGCAGCAAATTATTGTAACCACTCAAAAGGCTTCAACAGTTATTACTGCTCCTGGTGTAACAACACTCTACAATACAGATAATAACCTTGTTGCTACATTAAAGGACAGTCAGGGAAATGCAATTGCAAACGCTAATGTCACTTTTGTTTTAAACGGTAATAAAAAAGTTGGAACTACCAATGCAAACGGACAGGTCACATTACCTATTCCGTCCGGTTTGGTTCCTACAGTCTATGATGTAACAGTTTCATATGACGGTGATGACACTCATGTCAAATCATCTATCATCACTAAAGTAATTATTAAAAAGGCAGATGTCAAACTAACAGCTAAAAAGAAAACCTTTAAAGCAAAAGTAAAAACCAAAAAATACGCTGTTACATTAAAGGACAATAAAGGTAAAGTAATGAAAAACGTGAAATTAACCTTAAATGTTAAAGGCAAAACCTATAAGGCAAATACCAATGCTAATGGTAAAGCAATCTTTAAAATTAAAAATTTAAAGAAAAAAGGAAAATACACTGCTAAAATTACTTACAAAGCAACCAACTGCTTTAATAAATCCGTTAAAAATGTTAGAATAACTGTTAAAAAATAGAGATTAAATTCTCTATTTTTACAATTTTTTTTCTAAAATCTTTTAAATCTGTGTCATGGATGATTATTTTTCAAAACAGAGACTAAAATCCAAATGCATATCTGTGATTTAACATTTTGAAGTTCTTCTGAAATATTCTACATTGAAATCGGCACAGTTTTTTCCCGTTAGATAATTCAGCATCAAACTGTTTTTTGAATAGATTGCTGAACAGTATGGAGTATAATAATCTCTATTGAATGCTGATGTGCTTCGTCGTCGGTTTGAATTAATTCATTTCCAACATGATGGATTAATACCTAATCAGAAGTTGTCATACACTCTCCGTTATTATGAAAAATTTTCCTAAAGGTCCCAATTCTATTTTATATTGATTAATTTCCAAATCAACACTTAATAGTCTGTCATTTAATTTTTCCATGCCTTCTTTCGAATAGTCAATTTTAATTATTAAAGTCATTTCCTTTTCATAAATCTCAGGATAGCATTTAACTTCAAGATAATATTTTGCATCTCTGTAATGTTTAATTAAAGAAGGTTTAACCTCATTCAAGTAAGTTAAATATAATTCTAATGAATTCATAAACCTTCTTTATTATTAATAATGAACGTATTTTTCAAATTATTTGATATCAAACAATGTTTTTAGAACTCATAATATTATCCTCTTTAATATTATAAGGTTTTAAATGCTCATTATTTTCATGATTTTCTATTTCGTTAATCGGATTCATCAAAATTCACATGTTCAAATTTTTTTAAAAATTCAATTAACATTTCTTCGCTTTCAAGACCGATGATTAGTTCATTGGCTTTGTAATTTTCTTTTAGCTCATGAATAAGGGAAATTAATTCACTGGGCTTTTCTCCATCCAGAATTAATGTAAGACTATATATAGTGTAATTTTCTATATTTTCATCTAATTTCGCCACAAATTCATCTTTAAGCAAAGATTTTAAGTTAATTCCCTCTATAGTAATTTTATTAATTTCCATATCTTTATTATCTATTATATTCATCTTAATTTTAACACCTCCAGGTTTTCAATAGATAATATATTGAATTGGGCATTTATACTTTTTTCAAACAATATTCCAAATGTTTCCTGAACTTATCCCAACTTTATCCCATTTTCCTTCCTAACATTTCCCAAAACTATTCCAGACATTACCAAAAATATTTTAATTGTCTTTGCCAAACTATACTCTATGAAAGTTTTTGGAATTTGCGCAAGTCCCCGAAATGATACGACCCACTGGGTATTGAATCAGGCTTTGGAAAAATTAAAAGGCAGAAATTTTGAAACAGAAATGTTTACATGTATGGGCAAGGACATAAAACCCTGTATGCACTGTGATTACTGTTTAAAAAACAAAAAATGTATCATTCAAGATGACATGGCTGAGGTTTATAAAAACCTTAGGAAATCCGATGGAATCATCTTGGCCACTCCGGTCCAGTCAGGATCTGTTTCCTCAAACCTTTCAATGATAATGGACAGGACACGGGCCATTGAGGCAATTGACTATAATCTTTTAAGGGGCAAGATTGGAATGAGCATAGCAGTTGGAGGAGACCGCACAGGAGGTCAAGATTTCGCCCATATCTCAAATATAACATATTTTATGATTCACGGCATTATCCCGGTTAGCGGAGGACCTTTTGGTTCCAATCTGGGAGCATCATTCTGGTCTCAGGATAGTCTGGATGAAATAATCACTGACACATATGGAATGGAGTCACTTGAGAGAACATTAAATGAGTTTGAAAATTTTTTAAATAAGTATATTTAAATACTAAAATTAAGTTACATAATAGTAATAACTTTTTTTAGGTTATATTCATGGCAAATAAGTTAATTAGAGGTAGTTTGATAATTCTTATAGGTAATATAATATTCCGTCTGGGAGGTTATATTTACCGTTTTTTAATGGCTATACTGCTTGGACCTGTAGCTTACGGTACACTGGGAATCACTCTACCGTTTCAGGGAATTTTTCAAACTCTATCTGCAGGGGGACTTCCTCCGGCCATAGCAAAATATGTTGCTGAGTATGAGGCTATCGATGAGCATGATATGGCCAGGCAAACCATTTACACGGCTCTTGAAATCATGATATTTCTGGGACTGTTCTTTGGTGTTCTGATGATTTTTGTCGTTGCTCCATGGCTTGCATATAATTTCCTGCACAAACCATTAACAATGGTTCCTCTCCAGATTGTCGGTTTAATCACTCCTTTCAGTGTTATTGTCGGTGCTTTCAGAGGAGCCTTTCAGGGTGTTTATAAGATGGAGTATATTGTATATACCCGTGCCGTTGAACAGTTAGGTATGATATTATGTGCCACTGCATTTGTTTTAATTGGACTTTCAACAGTCGGCGCTTTATGGGGTACAGTTTTAGGTTACTCACTGTCTGTCGTTGCAGCCCTTTATATTTTTAAGGTTCACATGCCCAAATATATTCCAAAACCAAGCGAAGGCTTTGTGTTTACAAGAAAGGACAAGGCTAAACTTGCAGGAACCCTTGTTAAATTTTCAATTCCGGTCATTATCACAGCAATTGCCGAAATGCTTATCTATAATATCTGCACCATCGTCATGGGCAGATTTCTGACCCTAGCTGACATCGGATTTTTCGCAGCCGCAGATCCAATTTCACGTCTGCCTCTAATCATTTCAGTTTCCATCGCCACCACAATTCTCCCCGCATCTTCAGAGGCATTTAAACTTAAAGACACTGCCAGTCTGCAGAAGTACGTTTCACAGGCATATAAGTATTCCCTTCTCTTTGTTGTTCCGATGTGTGTCGGACTTGCACTGTTTGCAGCTCCTACCCTGAAGGTACTCTACTTTAAAAACACAGCTTATGTTGCAGGAGCAGCTGCTCTAGCTATTCTTTCCATTGGAATGACATTCTATTCAATATTCACCATTTCAACAAGTGTAATTCAGGGAATAGGAAATCCGAGAATTCCAATGTACATCCTAATCGGAGGATCAATTGTCACCGGTGTTTTAAACTGGATTATGGTTCCGACTTTAGGTATTGCAGGTGGAGCCTTGGCCACAAGCATAGCATGCTTTTTAATGATGGTGCCGTGTATTTATTTTGTATTCAGACTTACAAAAACAAAAGCCCCGACAGGATCTGTTGTTAAGATTTTGGCGGCTTCACTTATAATGGGAATTTTCGCAGTATTCATTCCAAAAACAACCCTATGGCTATTCCCGGGAATTTTTGCATGTATTATTGTTTATTTCTTCGCATTGATTCTAGTCAAATTCTTCAAAAAAGATGATATTGAAGGATTAAGGGAATTATCTTCAAAATTCGGTCCACTTTCAAAGATTGTTAATAAACTTCTGAATTTCGTTGAAAAATTGGAATTCAGATAAACCGAAAACATATTTAAATAATAATCCATAAAACTAATATTAATATTTAGGGGGATTTATAATGACTGATGTTAGCGCAGGCATCGAATATAAAATTAACGTTGACGGAAATTCCTTTTTACTTGACCGTAAAAAATACAATCTACTTGAATCTATTCTCGAAACCGGTTCCATAACCGCCGCTGCCAGCGAAGTTAATATTTCTTATAGGACTGCACTGAATTATATAGATAAAATTGAGTCTTCACTTGATATAAAAATCGTAAGCACCACTAAAGGCGGAAGCGGTGGAGGCGGAGGAACAATCCTGACTGAAGAGGGATACTCCATCATAAAAAAATGTAAAAAAATCAATGCCATCATGGAACTCCACACTGATGTCAATGAAATCGAAGCTGAAATCGTCGACATTGACGATATTAAAGGTGTAATGACTATTAAAAATGAGGATTTCAAAATCAATGCACCGCTTAACAGGAATTATGAAATCGGAGATGAGATACTGGCTTTAATAAGTTATGACAACATCTTTTTAATGCTTGAACCACAGACTTCAAGTATTCGAAATATCCTAAAGGGCAGAATCATTGAAATGAAACTTGAAAATGAAATAATTAGAGTTAAGGTCGATGTCGGTGGAGTGGTATTGTGCAGCGACATTACAGTATCCGCAGAAAAGGAATTGAATCTTAACATTGGTAAGGAAGTTTATATTGGATTTAAAGCAATGTCAGTTGCAACTTTAAAAATAGAGTGATTATTATGCCGTTACAGATTTTAGTTGATGAAGAGAAATGTATTGGATGTGGAAAATGTGCCGAAATCTGCCCCAAATCCGCTAAAATTTGGAAAGTTGGCAGCGTTGCACATATACTGGATTTAAGATATTGCCATGTCTGCACACTATGTGCCATGGAATGCCCTACAGACTGCATTAAAATTATACGTCCAGGTGAAAAAGCCTAAATTATTGAAGCAAAAATCAATTATTTTATAGGTAATATTATGACTAGAATTTCAAATGTTTCAAGAAAAACCATGGAAACTGATATTACAATCAAAATGGATTTGGATGGAAAAGGAAAATATACAATTGACACAGGCATTAACTTTTTCAATCACATGCTAGAATCCTTTTCCAAACATTCAATGATAGATTTACAACTAAAAGCAGTCGGAGACATCGAAGTCGATGACCACCACACAATAGAGGATGTTGGAATACTTATGGGTGAAGCATTCATTAAGGCAATCGGTGATAAAAAAGGCATAAAAAGAATGGCTCACGCCATAATACCAATGGACGAGTCAGTCTCAACCGTAGCTGTTGACATTAGCGGACGCAGCTACTGCAACATGAAACTTGATTTTAAAAATGAAAAAATCGGAGACATGACCGCAGATGTTATAATTCACTTTTTCGAATCATTCGCTTCATCTGCAAAAATAAATATTTACGGAACAGTTGAAGGGGCGAATGACCATCATAAGGCCGAAGCACTTTTTAAAGCATTTGCAAAAGCAATAAAAGAAGCAATTAAAGTTGAACATAACCAGATTCCTTCCACTAAAGGAATATTGTAGTTTTTTTTTTTAATTAATGATGATAGAATGTTTATTTTTGCATTATTCTTTGATGTTTAAACGTAAATCATTAAAAGCTGCAATTAATAAATATGATAAATATATGTGCCCAGAAGGATGAAATGTCTGATGAAATAGTTAAATTTTTTAAAAATGTAGAAAACCATTTTGAAGAAGCATTTAACCATATTTAAATGACTCTGCCTCTACAAACAAATTATTAGAACAATTTTATAAAATTACTTTTCCCACGTAAAATTAAAAAGATTTTAAGAACACCAAGAAGTGCAAGAAAACGAATATTCATTAATAGTTATAGATACACGATATATAATACATTATCATCAAAATCTGCGATAAAACTTGTCTAACGGAACTGTCGATACCGGTGAAACCGGCAGCACAAGTGATGATGATAAACCATATTTTATAGTGACAGTTATTTAAGCATATAATTTTTCAATGCTAAATCCACAATTTTGCTGGTTAATAATTGAATTTCTATTACCATATCCGCTAAACATTATGGGTTTTGACAGATATCTTTTTGAAACAACTCTTCCATTTTTAACAATCTTGCCCAAGACCAGACAGTCGATTTTAAAAACTTCTCTATTCAACTCACTCATCAATCTTAGTATTGCTTCGCCACTGTTTTTAAATTTTTCTCGAGCATCATCCAAATTCTTATTTCCGGAAGTTAATTCACAAAGTATTACTCGATACTTATTATCCGTATTCTTTTTTAAATCAATAATAATGCAATCAACTGATTTTACTTCAGATTTTTTAAGTTTATCACCATCTAATATAATGAAACGTTTTTTATTAACATCTCGAAGGGTGCATTTTTTCTCATTGCATTTTGACAATACATTATTTTCTCCACATTTGATGACCAATTCATCATATAATGTTATTGAAAATCACCTTAAACTTGAATTAGTTATTTCAATTGTTTCATCATATAGTTCATCAACAATTTTAGAGAAGTTCTCCTCAATAAAACCGGTTTCATCAATTTCAATCTTTTCTGTGATAAATTCATAATTCTTATCCTTTTTAAAATTATAAATCGCCAAATCTTCACATTTAATTATGTCATAATTATCATAACCTAGTTCTTTAAACTTATCTGATGAAACATTATTTAATCTTACAAGATTATTCAATTGATCTGAAATGTATTCGCTATGGGTGGTTATGATTATTCTTAAACCTTGATTAACTGCATTAACAATATATTTTAACAATAATCTTTGATTTTCAGGGTGGAGGTGAGCTTCAGGTTCTTCAATAATTAACAAATCTCCTTTTTTTAAAACATATTTAAGATATAAACTAAATAGTGTCATTTCATGAATGGAAGTGGAAAGCAACTTGGAGGATAGTTTTTTATCTAAATGATGTTCTCTGTAAACAATATCATTAATGAAGTTTTTTTCCTCAATATTTATGATTATTCCTGAAAATTCCAAGTCAAATCTACAACCTAAATCATAGAAAGGACCTTTTTTGGATGAATCAATGTTGATGATATCTGATAAAACATCTCCTTGCTTTTTTGAAATTTCAGATTCATTTTTAACACGTCGGGATAATATTTTTTTGTCAATTATTATTTCAGACCTCTCGGCAGGAATATAATAGGAATTCGCAGAAAGAAGGTTTTCAAAAATTTCAAAACATAAATTCATATAAAATGTTGATAAATCACTATTTAAATAAACAAAGTCATCATCAAAACCATAATCGTACTCAAACTTTAAGGGTTCATCAGTTTGTTTTCTTAATGAATTTTTATTCCATTTTAGTTGGAATGAATCGGATTTAAAGTTTATTAGTTCGTTTAAACTGTCATCAAATTCTTCCATGATGATTTCTTCAAAAATCAGCGATAGGTATTTGAAAACACCATGATTTAATAAATCGTTAAATTGACTAGTTGGAATTTTAAATTTTTCTTTGGAGTTATTGAAGTGTTTTATGGATTCTTGGTTTAATTGAGTAAATAGTATTTGAGAATTATCATCAAAATATTTTAATGGATCAAATTCCGAAATATTTTTAAGTGAACTTAAACAATGAATAATACTTGCAACAGATGATTTTCCTGAACTATTGGCTCCTGTAAATACTGTTAATGGATTTATATTTATATTACTATATTTTATTGCTCCAAAATTCTTAATTGAAATGCACTTAATCATATTTAGCACCTTCAGATTATATATTAGTCAAATTAATATATTAAATATTATGCATAATTGATATTTTTTAGAGACTGCATGTCTTGGGTTAATCATTACAATTATTATTTTTAATTCATAATTTAACTTATGGAAACATTAAAACCATATCACTGTATGAATAGAGACTAAGTAAAAAATTTTGTTGGATGTGGTATTTTTATCCTCCTACTTTGTGTCAAATTGAAATGTTAATTTATGGTTGAGTTCATTTGCATGCTGTTTTAATTTTGTCCAAATTGTTTCCTTTTCTATGTTAATTTTCTCTTTTAAGAGAAAATTAAATAATTCTTACACTACTCTTATACTTGCTTATTTTTAAATTTGAAGTTTTTGCTAATACAATTTGTGTTTCAATTATTATTGGAATAGTTATGCTACTTTCAAAAGCATTTAGTGCTTATTTTTTTCATTGTGATTTTTTGAAAATTAGAAAACTATATGATGCTCAAGTTATAAAAAAATAATTCAAGCGAATATTTTTAAAATTCAATGAAAATCATTCGTGATAATACGAACAAATAAGGATTTTTCAAAAAAATAAGCTAAAATCAACGTTTCAGATACGGAGTACATTCTAACAAAATCAAGTCAAATACATAATCACGATTAGAATTTCCATCCTATCAGTGATTATTCTCTAGGATTTTAAGAGAAAATTAAGGACACAAGGAAAAAAATTATATTTTAATCCACAGTACCTTTTAATGCTACTTTGCGCTTAACATTGTAGGTAATCATTTTAATCTACAAATGATTCTGAGCAACTTTTTTATTGGAGCCTGCTAATTTTAGCATACTCTTGTCTTTATTTAAATATCCATGTATTTGTTCGTTAGCTCCAAATCGCTCAGCATAAATTTTCAAGTATTTATCTAAAGCGAATTTATTGAGCATACGATGTTGTAAAGGAGTCATTTTTACTTTGAAATCTTGCTTATCGCAAATATCTTTGTAAGGGCAATCGCAAGGACAATCTGTATGGAAAACGAAATTTTTCTCCTTACAATCATCGTCCAAATTTACCCTATCCCGATTAAATTGACTATTGATAAGTATTTCATCAATTAATCATGATTCTACATTATATAAGCATAGATAACCATTATGGATTCTTTTCATTTCTCTCAAAGTTATTTTCTTTATTTTTTCAAGAACTTCATCTACAGTTTCAGGTGTTCTGCCTCTTAATTCATCGTTACTGTATCTTGCAATAGATCGGAGCATAATTAGAACTTTCATATTGTGAAAATGGGCTGCTTCAAGGTTTTCATTGGTGAAATAGCCAGAATCTAAAACATGAATTGAAAATTTTAATGCATCATAAATTTCTTTATAATTTTCTCGTTCACCATACATTATCTGCAAATCGAGTAAAATTTTAAATGTATCTTCCAAATCTTCAATTATTTCTTCTAGTGCTTTACTATCATTGGGTTCGCTTTGTACTAATGAGTTAAGTATTATTCCATTTTTTAGCATGGTTTCCTGGACAAGTAATGCAAAATCGAACTTTCCTCTTTTTGTTTTCATGAATTTAGATTCAGGAAACATGATGCAAACATAACTTTCAGGATTATCTGCTAAATACTGTTCTATTACATCCAATTTACCATAAACTCTTCTATCATATAATTTAAAGTTTTTAAGAACCATATCAATTATTTCAACTGTTTCCTTAGGTGTATTAGGGTCATTTTTTGATTTTTTGTAGTTTTCTTTTTTTTTACTTTCATCTGTTTTTGTGAGCGATTATGGAGCAATCCTAGTTCTTTCATTAATTTTATTCTCTCAACTTCATCTTTACTAATTTTATAGTGTACTGATCCATTGGTTTTTCCATCTGAACTATCAGTATATAGTCTACTGAAATCTAATAATTCTAAATCGTTCAGTTCCATCAATGTGCAAACAGATAGGGTTTTCATCACGTGCGGGTCAGTTAAAAGTTACACCACAAGGTCTATCGGAACCCCTGATTTTGCCTAAAACCTTCTCAGTGCGACATAATCTTGATACTTTTGTTAAATCATGGTCAATATCAAATCTTGATGAATAAGACATTGCAAGAAACAATTTCTGCCTATCATAAGCACTGGGACCTCTTCTTGATCCAAATTCACGATGCAACAGATCAAATAAATCATTGGCATAATCAGTGAAAGTGAATTTAACAATAGCGACAAACCATCGACCATCATCATAATCTAAAGTTTTAAGATAATCAACTATCTCTTTTTCATTAAAATTTTCATCTATTTTAACTGACATTTAATTTCCTCTAATAATATCATTTAAACTAAATAATTAGTTAATTAAACGCATATTCCTCCAATATAAATTTTAATAACAAAAAGTTATTAAAATGCCGATTGAAGCATTCTCCATCCTTATGAGTTAAAATCAAAAGTAAATGGCCAATATATTACAGATTTTAATTTTAATAACTATAAGTAATTAAAACATAATATTAAAAATATACAATTTATTATTTATAATTTAGAATATAAATAACTATGTATTTCTAGTTTTCAAGGGATTTTATATGGAGTTAAATGCTTGAAAAAATTGATTTGTAAAAAGGAGCCTTCAGAGTCATGGAAAAAATTTCAAAATGTGCTGATATAAAATTTTAATGTGGGGTTTGTTGTTAATTTTTTCATCTATCATATGTTGATTTAGGTGAATTGGTTTGATTTGGGTTGGTTTTTACAGTATTATGTTTGGACATTGTTTAATATTATTCTAAGTTTATTTGAGTGATTTTTATTTTAAAAATTTTTTCAAATGTATGAGATTTATTTAACTAAATCGCCAGTATAAGAAAGTAGATTTAAAAACAGGAAGCATAAATTAAAAATTAGAATTATTTAATTTTTTCTTAATCAACAACATAAGAATCGAAACAAGATTCATATTTGTGTAATTTCGCTTGCAGTAAATATAGTTGAATCATGATTAAGTACTGTCAGCTCAACATGCTTTTAATTAAATGATGGTGTTACAAGAGATCGATGTATTGTTTTTGAAAATCTTCAAGTTTTATTTCAAGTGTAATTGGAGGTTTTCAATTTTGGTCAATTAGCGGACACTTCTTAAATCTAACCAAACCTACCATAAATGATATAGTAAACATAATTATTAAACATAATTTTATTAATAAATTATCAATAGATTTAGAGACTGATTTTTCAGAAATTTCATAAGACTTAATATTATCAACTGAATGAATACCACCACTTAACTCCAAATCACCATAATCACTAACACGTTCATTATTAAACTCATCAAAATAATCATCCCTTCTATCACTAGAATGTTCTCGCCTATTCCTTCCAGGAAAATTCAGTAAATTTTCATCATCACTATTTCCCTGACTTAATATAGATGAATTACCATCAAAATCACCAGCAGTATTATTTAAACTAATAATTGTATTATTAGTAACATTATTTTCTCCAGTATCCTCACTAATATTGTCATCATGTATCACTGATTTGTTTCCAATTTCTATTTGAGTAGTATATAAGAAATCTTCTATATAATCATTGCCTGGAATTTCAATAACAACATCATAAAAACCATCATCTAATTCATCAAATAAAACAGTAACATTCCAGTCACTAATTTTCCATGTGTCAAAATTTTTGCTTGGAATAGATTTAGTAATATTGCCTATTTTAAGAGTCATATTATAATCAGAATATACTTCAGAATCAATAAATGACCCTGCATCAAAATAAAATAATACTGTATCATTCATTATATTATATCCAAAACCTATATCCCATGATAATTTTTTAAGTTCAAATATACATGTATCATTAGTACCATCATAATTAACAAGAGTTAAATCATAAAAATCAGTGGGAATTTTAATATTATGAAGAAACAAATTACAAAGATTAAAAGAATAATAATCATGAATATACTCAAAATAATATATTAATGTATTATAGTATATTTTTTCATTTTTACTTAAAATTAATTGAACACCACTTTTAATAGAAAATTTATCAATATCCCTCAATTTATAAAAAACATCATTATCCCCATAAAAGCAATAAGTAATACTTTTATTCATTATATGGATAGTTTTTTCTTGTTTTTTTGAAATATTTAAATTAAATTTATAAGAATAATCTTCATAGTCTTGTGTTTCATTTAAATCCATAGTTTTAAATTGTATTAAATTAGAA
>CACYBU010000100.1 GCA_902772665.1 uncultured Methanobrevibacter sp.
GGGATTAGCAGGGATAATATTCTTTTAATCAATTTTGAAAGTGCAAAATATAGGAATGTTTCAAATCCTCGGGAATTGGATTTGTTAGTGTCTGAATTGACAAAAGATATGGAAGGCAAAATCTACATGTTCTTTGATGAAATTCAAAATGTGGATGGATGGGAAAAATCAATAAACAGTTATAGAATTGATTATGATTGTGATATTTACTTGACCGGATCCAATTCGAAATTATTGTCCGGAGAATTGGCCACTCACTTGGCTGGAAGATATATGGAAATCAAAATGTATCCATTTTCATTTAGGGAATTTTTGGAGTATAAAAAGTCATCCCCAAACAAAGAATTATTCAATGAATATTTGGTCTATGGTGGATTCCCGTTTTTACTGTCTTTAGATAATGAAACCGATAAGACAGAATACTTAAATGACATATTCAACTCAATATTTCTTAAAGATATACTCGGGAGATATAAAATTCGTGATGCAAGCCTGCTTTTTCGAATAGTTGACTTTATTTTAGACAATACTGGAAAAATTGTTTCTGCAAAAAGCATTTCAGATTATCTAAGGAAAAAAGAGAAGATCAAGGTATCGCCAAAAACAATATATAACTACTTGGATTATCTTTCCAGTGCCTGCCTGATATGCAAGGTTCAAAGGGAAGATTTGGAAGGCAAGAAGATATTGTCCATCAATGAAAAGTATTATTGTGTTGATCAAGGATTTAATCAGGTTCGTATTGGACGAAATCAGTTAAATAATGGCAGAATCATGGAAAACATGATTTACTTTGAGCTGTTGAGGCGAGGATATGATGTGACAATTGGTATTGTTGGTGATTATGAGATTGATTTTGTCGGCAAAAAAATGGGTGAAAAGATTTATGTTCAAGTAACTCGAGAGCTATCAAATGATGATACAATTGAACGGGAATTTAGACCTTTATTGCTTGTTAGGGATAATTATCCCAAATATGTTGTATCAACAGATGATTTTGACATGTCTCATGATGGAATAAAACATAAAAACATCATAGATTTCTTATTGGATGATGAAATTTAAAAAAGTAGGGTGGTATCGCCCTATTCTCGCACAAGGAATCGTATAGGTTCCTTAATTTCTTTTTTTTAACATATTCTTATAATACCATCAACTTTATCAAAATCATCATCAAATGACATTATTTCAAGTATATTATTCTCTTTCATAGTATGGATTGCTGTACAGTCAGCTAGTGATAGTGTTCCGTCGAATTTGAGGTAGTGTCTAATTGATTCTTCAAGCAGGGTGTCTGATTTAAATATGGTGAAGTTATCTTTGATATATTTAAATGCCATAACTCCTACTTTTCCACCGTGACAACTTCCGATGAGATTCAATGATTCGATTATCATCGGTTCGGTGATTATTTTGTCTTCAGATTTTAATTTTTCAAGCAACCTAACTGCATCATCATGCCATTGGTCTTTTTCGACTATTAATGAGATTATGTAAGATGCATCTACAAATATCAAGTTATCACCATTTCAATCCTTTTGATCCTCTTTTTTTAATTTCTACACTATTGTAGGGTAATTCTTCTTTGATCATTCCAATTATGTCTTCTTCAGTAACTTTTTTTTCAATTTTCAATAATATCCCTTCTTCTGTGTTGGTCCATGAAATTTCATCTCCTGCAACAATGTCATAATGTTTTCTAAAATCTGCAGGAACTACGACTTGATTTGAAGAACTTACTTTTGTTATTGCATACATACAAATCACTTCCAATAATATAATGTATATTATAAGTTTTCAAGTATTTATAATTATACTTTAGATTTTATAATTTACAAAGTTATTCTTCAAATACTTTTTTTATGATATTTTTTCAAAAAATGGTGAATGATTTTTTGGTTAAATATCTATCATAACATTGTATTTAACACTATATAAATATTACTTTTTTATAAATTAGTAATAATAAATGATGAAATTGTTGTCGGTTCGGGCGAGTGTTCGTATAGATTTCTTGACTTTTTTTCTTTTTTAAGAGTTTTTAACTCTTCTTTTTTTATTTATTTTATTTTAACTTATCTAATGATATTTTTAAGTTGATTAATGTGTTTTGATAAAATTCGGGAAAAAGTTGTCCTAGTCTGTAAAATTGTTTTCACTTTGCAATATTGATTTAACTTCGTAAAATTGCTTTCATTTCAAACAAAAAGTATATTTAATTTTAGATTTAATATAATAATGACTATATTATTTCTAATTAATCAAATTGGGTTATATTATGGATGAAACTTATCAAATTGTCAATACATTATTGTATGAGAGTGATGAAGGAGCAGTCTCAATTGATGGGGTTATTGATAAAGATGGGGAAACAATGTGGACAACTCAAAAACAATGGCGGAATTATTCAATGTTTCCAAATTAACAATCAGTGAGCATCTTAAACACATTTTTCAAGAAGGAGAATTAAATAAAAATTCAACTGTTCGGAAAATCCGAACAGTTCAAACTGAAGGAAATCGTGAAGTAAAAAGGCAAACGGCATTCTACAATTTGGACGCCATTATATCAGTAGGCTACAGGGTAAACTCTAAAAGTGCAACACATTTCAGAATTTGGGCAACTAGAATTTTAAGGGAATATATGATTAAAGGGTTTGTTTTGGATGATGAACTATTGAAAAACGGCACTCGCTTTGGCAAGGACTACTTCGATCAACTTTTAGAAAGGATTCGTGAAATCAGGTCATCAGAACGCAGAGTATACGAAAAAGTCACTGATATTTTTGCAACATCTTTTAATTATAATTCTAAGGCTGAAATTACAATAGACTTTTTCAAGAATGTCCAGTCAAAATTGCACTGTGCAGTTTCCGGATTGACTCCTCCCGAAATTATAAAATATCGTGTGGGCAGTGAAAGGGAACACATGGGATTGACTACCTGGAAAGATGCTCCTGATGGCAAAATCATGTTAAGCGATACGAAGATTGCAAAAAATTATTTGTCAGTTGAGGAAATTTCCGAGCTTAACCGCATTGTTAACATGTATTTGGATTATGCTGAAAACCAGGCTGCAAGACATATTCCAATGTCCATGAAAAGACTGGGCTGAAAGATTGGACAAATTTCTGGAGTTCAATGAATATCAGATATTAGAGGGTCGTGGAAGGGTTTCAAGGAAATCTGCCGATGAATTTGTAAAAAAGGGAATTTGAAAAATTCAAGCCGATACGGGATAAGAATTACAAGTCTGATTATAATAAATTTGAAGAAAGAACAAGAAAACTGCTGCTTGAAAAGTAGAATTATTATTTTTTCTTAATCTTTCATACATAGTAAAGATTAAAAATCATTGAATCGGGTATTGGGTTAGAATTTGTAGCAAAATAATAATCCTATGAAATTATACAGATTGCATAATTTGTATTTATTATTCATTTTGCATATGTTATGCAAATTGCATATATTTAATTTGGTTTTCCTGAATATCATGTTCATGAAAAGTAGGGTGGTATCGCCCTATTCCTGCACAAGGCATTGTGTGATTTTAGAGATTTATTTTTAATTTTAAGAGTTTTTAACTCTTTTTTTTTATTTATTTTATTTTTAGTCAGTTATATTATAATTCACGGATATTTGATGGTTTTCATTGTTTTTGAATCATTTTTGTCAGCTTGATTTTTTTTTGGCTGGAAGTGGGGTGGTAACAGGTTTTTCGGATGCTGAATACCTGTGGTTCTTAAGGTTACTTTTTTTTTTGATTGTGGTTTTGCCAAGGCATTGCCATGGTTTTTTAAATGGTGATGGATTAAACGTGTTTTATTTCACGGTTATTGTGTTTGTGTTTTTTTTGCTTTTTGTAGCGGTTGTGCTTTTGTGTTTTTTTAATAGATTTAGTTGAAAATCGAATCAATTCCGTTATGATGCTCCATATGAAGAGTTTTGCATTTTTCCCTGGACGAGCAGATATATTATTTATATGGATGAATTATTCAAAAATAATTATAGTAAAGTATATTAATATACAATTATATATATTTGTATACACACTTATGGAGGTTTTTATCATGGCCACTACTGTCCGTATTAATGAAGA
>CACYBU010000101.1 GCA_902772665.1 uncultured Methanobrevibacter sp.
AAAAGTTAAAAACTCGCAATTCGGAGTTATCCGATGAAATTAAAAAGTTAAAAACTCGCAATTCGGAGTTATCCGATGAAATTAAAGAATTAAAACAACTTATTCATGAGTTTAGATCAAGAAAGGTTGTAAGGTTTGTTGATAAATTTAAACGTTAACAACTTTTTTATATGATTTTTCCTAAATTTAGTAATATAAAGTTCAATCTGGAGTTCAATAAATGGTTAAAATTTCTATTCTTATTCCTGTTTATAATGCAGAAGAGTTTCTATATGATTCAATCCCTTCATTATTAAATCAAACTTTCACAGATATAGAATTAATATGTGTTAATGACGGATCAAATGATAATTCATTGAATATTTTAAATGAATTCGCATCCAAGGATTCACGTGTTAAAGTTATAGATAAGGAAAATGGAGGATGTGGGTCTGCAAGAAATCGGGCATTGGATGAAGCCAGTGGTGAGTATATTTATTTCTTCGATCCGGATGATATGATTGAGAATAATGCTCTAAAACTTGCTCATGATATTATAGTTAAAAATAATTCTGATTTGGTGATTTTTAAATCCAATGTATTTGATAAAAACGGAATAAGCAACAGAGAAACTTATTTTACTTATAATCGCACAATTGATAAAAAAGATTTTGAAAATTTATCATTTAAGCATATAAAAGAATATGTTTTAAAAGGAGGTTATGCTCCTTGGTCTAAATTATATAAAAAGGATTTTATTGATTCATATGATGATTTCAGGTTCAACACGGGTCTTGCTTTTGATGATACTCCGTTTCATGTAAAAACCATGCTCAGAGCAAAAAAAATCTCTTTTATAAATAAGTTTTTACATCATTATCGTGTTGACAATGTAAATTCGGTCAATCACACTTCATCAAACGGTTTTGATATTTTTAAAATCATAGATATTGTGGAAGATATTTTAGTTAATGAAAATTACTTTGATGAACTGGAAACAGAATTTTATGTATTTCAGATACATCATACCCTACTTTATATAGTTTCTACAAATTCAGAAGATTATTATGAAACTGCCCGTGAAAGATTTAAAAAAATTGACAGCAGTCATCTCAAAGACCATAAATATCTAACATCATATTTTGATTTGGTTTTAGAATATGAAGACTATAACGAGTTTAAACCGATTTATGAGAAATTACTTTTGGAAAACAAGATTACAAGATATGAAAATAAGATAAATAAATTAAAAAATGAAAATTCCAAACTTAAAAAATTGAACTCTCAATTAAAAAAGGAAAATAAGATACTTAAAAAACATAATGATGAGTTAATTAATTCTAAGAGTTATAAAATCA
This sequence comes from uncultured Methanobrevibacter sp., assembly GCA_902772665.1. Lineage (GTDB taxonomy): Archaea > Methanobacteriota > Methanobacteria > Methanobacteriales > Methanobacteriaceae > Methanocatella. The sequence goes on from CACYBU010000101.1 coordinate 1,338, forward strand.
CTAAACCTTTACGTAAAATAAAAAATGTGGTTGATAAATGAATGTTTTGTTATTTAATATAGGTTTTGATTAGTTAGGTGAAATAAAGTTTTTATTGTACATAATTTTTTCACAAATCAAAATTAATGTTAAAACAAAAATTAAAAAATCAACAGATAATGCAGTTTCAACTTAAATATTTGAGAATAGGTTTATAAGGTTGTTTTAATAAATAATAAGTAGGTGTTATTAAATGGTTTTCAATAAATTCAAGCAAAAAATTCTGAATAGCAGTGAATCTTATAATTATTATAAAGCAAAATCTAAAGAAGTGGAAAAGTATGAAAAAATTTTAGATTCGTATAATAAACTTTTTAATTCATTATATCTTGATTTTGAACTCACTCCAACACCATTTTTAAGAAATGTAAGGGAACTTGGATATGAATCTCTTACTTTTTTGGATAATGTATGTAAAAAACATGATTTAAACTGGTGGCTTGATGGAGGAACACTCTTGGGTGCAGTTCGCCATGGAGATTTTATCCCATGGGATGATGATTTGGATACAGCAATGATAAGATCAGATTATAATGTTTTATGTGAAGTAATTGATGATGAAATAATTAATAATGGATTGGATAATGTTACCGCTACATTCAAATCAGAAACTTACAAGAAAGAACCTGTTCACAGATGGATTCAGATACACTATAAACATCCAGATTATTTCGAAAAAAAATATTCATTTGTAGGATTAGATATTTTCCCATTTGATTATCTAAAAGATTATCACGGACAAAATATTGAAGACCAGTATCAGGAAGCCAGAGCACGTTTTTATCGTGAAAACCGTGAAGGTATGGATTATGATAGTGCATTAAAAAATTGTTATGACAGTTTAAATCTTAGTTTTGAATGTCAAAATCATTATATTTCAGGTGTCGAAGGAACCCGTGGACCAGTCAATACATATAAGTTGGTCATGATGGAAACTGATAAATTATTCCCTCTTAAAAGAATCAACTTTGGTGTAAATAAATATCCCGTTCCTAATGACTATATTGATTATTTAATTGCACAATATGGTGAGAGTTATCTTAAAATTCCTAAAGTAATTAGAGATCATAACAGATTAGGCAGAATCCGCGGAATTGAAGGAATTAATGAAAAATTGGCAGAAGCAGTTAATATTTTCAAAAAGGCAAATCAAAATTTTAAATAGTCTTTAATTAGAGTATCCCTGATAATAACTGTAAATATTAAATATCGTTGTATTCTTTAGCAAATCATATAATTTCTATATTTGCACTATTACTGATAAATTCTAACATTTAACAGTCCTATTGAGGATGGCAATGTAATTTTTTAAAATAGAAGATTCATGATGAATCTGGTTATTATATTCATGATTTAAAAAAAGCTAAGAGTATACTGAAGTGATATGAACTATTGGCATAAATATTTTGATATCTATCAGAGCATAATTTTTATACAAGCATAGGAATTATAAAGATAAAATTCCATCCATTAATAATTTAAGTGAATCAAAATAGGTTAATGTGATTTAAAATATGAAAAACAAAAATATCCACTAGATTTAGTATTTTTCAATCCTATAGTATCTAGAATAATATTTTTTGGGGATATTTAAAAAAACATAAACTTTTGACGGTGTTTTTATTTAAGTTCGAAAAATTTTAAATAATATTATGACTAAACATTAATGTACTGTTATTTAGGAGGTTATTTTAATTCCATCTCATATTACAAACAAAAAATTTAAATTTTCAATTATTATGCATGTCCATAATGTGGAAGATTATCTAAAAGAAGCTATTGAGTCCATTATTAATCAAACGTTGAGTTTTAAAGATAATATACAATTATTATTAATTGATAGTGGTAGTGTAGATAAATCTGAGGATATTGCATTAAATTATCAGAAAAAATATCCTGAAAATATTTTTTGTTTATCTTGTGAGAGCACATTCACTGCTGATGCATATAATTTAGGATTGGAATATGCTTTGGGACAATATGTTAATTTTATGAATGCCATTGATGTAATATCCAAGAATTTAGTTTCAAAAGTTAATGATGCATTCAATAAATATGATGTTCCTGTGGTTACAACTCCTGCTGAATATTTGGATATTATCAATAAAGGCTATCCGTTAAGATATAAGTTTAAAGGTGGGAATTTTGATGGATTTGTTGATTTAAAGAAATATAAGACATTTATTCAAGTTGATGTTTCAACGGCTTTTATTAAACGCGAATCCATAGGTGATTTGAGATTTTCAAATAAAATTAAAATGTTTGAATCACTTTTTATAAATAAAATCTTGATTAATGATAATAAATATTATATAGTTGAAGGTACGACTTATTTTGCAAGAGAAGAACCTATTGATAGTGAGATTAATTTTAAAGAAGATATTTCCAACTCATTTGACTATTTTTATAGTGAATTGATTGATTGTTCAATTGACAAGTTCTCAGCCGTTCCAAAATTCATTCAAAATACAATATTATTCTATTTAAGAAAAATTGTTCGGATTTCAGATATTAAAAAGTTTTTCCCAACAAATAATGAATTAGACAGGTTTTGGGATAAATTCATGTATATTCTGTCTTACATTGATATCAATCAAATTATAAAAAGTCGATTTTTTAAAAGAGGATTAAAGAATTTTTTAATCTATCTTAAAAACAATGATTTTCACATTGAAATTCAGGGAAAAAATATTTTTGTAAAATCTAATAATGATATATTGAATAGTTTGCACAAAAGTAAAATATGGTTTGATATTGTAGAGATAAAAGACGGATTCTTAAATATCTCCGGTTCGTATACAAGTTCCTGTGATAAAAAATATCTTTCTGTTGAGGCTATAAAATCTGGAAATAATATTAAAACTGTTTATGAAGCAGAAGAAGTTGAATATCCAAATACTAGTCGTGAAACTTTAAAGTATCTGTCAATACCATGGGAATTCAGGTACAATTTTGATTTTAAAATTCCGATTGCTAAAAATGAATCTTTTAGTTTGTTTTTCAGATTAATTTATCATGAAGATGATAATTATGTTGTTATAAATAGTGCAGTTGCTTGCAGATATTATGTTAATTTATCTGACTTTGGAAATTATTTCAGAAAAGACAATTGTATATTGCTTTTAAAGCGAAATGTATTTTATTTGAGGCCTGAATCTTATATGAGAGCTTTTGTCTATGAATTTAAGGTATTTATGAAAGTTTTGTTTTCTAGCTTAGCTCTTATGGTAAAATTCAAGACAATTTTATTTAGATTTATTTGTTTTATTTTATATCCATTTTATAAAAACAGGAAAATCTGGTTATTTTCAGACAGGAGAGACCTGTCCGGAGATAACGGTGAGCATTTTTTCAGATATGCAATTACACGAAAAGATGATGTTCATAAATATTTTGTCCTGGAAAAAGACTGTGAGGATTATGATAGATTAAAAAATATTTATGGCAAACATGTTGTTGAATTTGAATCATTTAAACATAAATTCTTATATGCATTCGCTAAAAAATTAATGCAGTCACAAATTTCCCCAAAAACATACAATCCTTTCCATGAAGGAAGACCTAGGAGATTTGCCGGATTAGGATTGGGAGAAGTTTATTTCCTGCAACATGGGGTAAATAGATATGACATGTCAAGCTGGATGACTAAATTCGATAAGAATTTGTCCTTAATTTTAACGGTCTCAGATATCGATTATGAGGAGTTCACCGGTGAACATTATACATATGACCCTTCAATTGTTCAGGAACTGGGTTATCCTAGATTTGATAACTTGACCAATGATAATCTTAAAAAACAGATTGTTATAATGCCTACCTGGAGAAACTATATTAAAAATGCAAATCAGTTACTGGAATCGGAGTATTATGTTCGGTTCAATGGTTTATTGAACAATGAAAGACTAATTGAACATGCCAAAAAAACAGGTTATGAAATTGTTTTAAAGCCTCATCCATTAATGTATAAATATATCAGTGTTTTTAATGTAAATGATTATGTTAAAATTGACAATGTAACCAAACATCATGATATCCTGTGTGATTCTGCATTGATGATTACAGATTATTCCTCTGTTGCATGTGACTTTGTATATCTTAAAAAACCGGTAATTTATTATCAGTATGGTGGAGGAAATGATCATCACTTTGACATTAGCACTTTATTTAAAGATGATGGATCTTTGGAATTTGGAGAGATAATTGAGGATGAAGACAGATTAATAGATAAAATTATTGAATATATGGACAATAATTGTCAGATGGAAGAGAAATATCAAAAAAGAGTAGATAACTTTTATAAGTATATTGATAAGAATAATTCTAAAAGGGTTTATGACTGGGTTTATAATCATTAGTGGAAATTTTATTTTTGAGGAAAAAATATGAGTAAAAATAATTTTATTTGGATTTATGGTGAGAATCGAGCTGAATCGGCTTGTGAAAATTCTTTTAATTTCTGGAAGTATGCTTTAACTAGAGATGGCCCTATTGATAATTACTTCATTTTGAAAAAAAATAAATATACTTTAAAAATTTATGATACTCTCTCAAAAATCGAAAAAGAACATATTGTTTGGCATAATTCAAAAAAACATAAAGAATTATTTAAAAAAGCAGATATGTGTTTTGTTTCGAATTCTTTTTATGATGTAAGTCCGACTGAGGGGTCTTTTAGAAGAAAAGAGTTTCCGGTTGAAAAACCATTAATTTTCCTTCAAAAAGATTCAAATTCAATATTCAACTCAAGAATCACAGGTGAATCTAACAACAGTAACATATTCAGATATTGTGTTTATGATAAAGATAATCTGGATATTTTAATGGAAAAAAATAATTTTAAAGATTATCAGCTTCGATATGTTAAATTCCCTTTAAAATTCAATTCAGATTTTATTTTAAATGATGAATCAGTCAAGAGTAGAAATTTAATAACATGGGTTATTGAATGGCGATATTATGAAGACATTCGAGAGGATTTTGTTGAAAATATTGTTACTATCTTAAAATCCAATAAGTTGAATGATTATTTATCTAAAAATAATCTCACTTTAAAAGTTTGTCTTCACAGATACTATAATAAAAACATGTTTGAGGAAATTTATAATTGTTCCAATGAGCATATTCAGGTTACCGGAAGCAATGTGCTTTTACCTAAAGACATTCACAATTCAAGATTGCTGATTACTGATTACAGTTCATATGCCTTTGATTTTAGTCTTTTAAAAAGAAGAGTACTTTTATATCAGCCGGATTTTGATTTTGTTAAAAACAAACATCAATTTCTAATTGATGAAGGTGAGATTAACAGCATTAAAACATCTTCAGATTTAATTTCTGCAATTGTCAATGAAAATGATATTGAAAATCCTTTTTTAAACATGGGGGATGGCAATTATTTAGAAGAAATCAAAAAAGATGAACATATTAAAGAATTATATCAGTATTTTGTTGAAAAACAGGAAAATAAAATAACTTTTATTGGATATAATTTCTTTGGAGCTGGAGGTACTGTTAGTTCAACAAAAGCGCTGGCTGAAGGTTTGGTTCAAAAGGATTATTTTGTAGAGTTGTACTCAATAGTTAGAACTGATACTAATAATACTAAACTGAATGGGATTAACCTTACATATGGATTTTACAGGCACACTAATTCCTATAAGGATAAAATAAAATATAAGGCATATCATTTTACTAAAAATTACGGGTATTTGGGTTATGAAGAAAATGTAAATGGCATTAATCCTTATTCAAATTACCATTTAAAAAAATATTTGAAAAATATTAAATCAAGAACTGTTGTTTCAACAAGAGAAACATTACATTTGTTTTTAGAGGAATGTGAGTCTGATTTTATAAAAAATAAGATTTATTTTTTCCATGCACCTGCAGACACGATAGATGTAATGTATCCGAGGTTAATTCATAAATTAAAAGAAAGAACTCTTAATAAAGCAGTTTTTGTAACGGAAAATAATCGTTTAGCTCTTAAAAAGTTATTTGATTATGATAATTATAATAAGTTCACTGTAATAGGCAATGCCATTGAAAAAGATAAGATTATAAATAAAGATGACATTACTACTGTTCCTAAAAAAGACAAATATGTTGGAATTTATCTGTTAAGGCTTAGTGTAGATAGAATTGATGATTTGAATAATTTAATTAACTTCGCCAAATATTTAAAAGAAAATAATATTTCCAATATCATCATTGATGTTTTTGGTGGGGGAAGATATGCCAGAGAGTTTATGGATATCGTATATGATAATAATTTGGACAATATTATCAATTACAGGGGAAAAACCAATTTCCCGTTCAGTGAAATCAAAAATCATGATTTCATGGCAGATTTCACTTTAAATCATAGTTTTGGTATGATTTATATTGAAGGAATTTTAGCTGGTAGAAAAGTATTCTGTATGGAAAATCCTGGATCTACTGAAGTAATGGGCAGTATTGATAATACTTATATAGAATCATTCGAATGGTTAGTAAAACAGATAAACAATATTTCAGACATATCTTTAAGTGAACTTCATCAGAATTATGAAATTATAATGTCTAACTTTTCTCAAAAGGCAGTTTCTGAGAAGTTTTTAAATTTTCTTGATTAACTGAGGGATGGAGATTTAATATGAATAATCCGAAAATAACAGTTATAATTCCTGTTTATAATACTTCTAGTTATCTTAACGAATGTATGGACAGTGTTTTAAATCAGTCATTCTATGATTTTGAAGTAATTTGTGTTAATGACGGTTCAACAGATTCCTCTTTTAATATCCTCAAAAATTATAAATCAAAAGATTCAAGAGTCAAAATTATTAATCAGCCAAACCGGGGTTTGGGTGCGGCACGTAATATTGCACTGAAATATGCAAGGGGAGATTACATTTTATTTATAGATTCTGATGATTATATCGCTGGTGAAATGTTGTTTGATGTTTATGAATTAGCATGTCACAATTCCCTTGATTTATTATTTTTCAAAATCCTGAACTTTGATAATGATACCTATGAGGAATCAAAGGCCAATTACTTTGAAATGAAGTTCATAAATAAAAAGGTTGGTGATACTGTTTTTAACTGGACGAATGTTAAAGACAGAGTATTTGATTTTTCTGTAACTGCTCCGGGTAAATTATTCAAAAGAGATTTGATAAAAAACATCGAGTTTCCTGAAGATTTAATTTTTGAAGATACCTTATTTTTCATGAAAACATTTTTTAAAGTAAAAAGAGCATATTTTTATGAAAAACATCTGTATTTTAGAAGAATCAGATCAGATTCCATAATGAATTCGTATTATAAAAATTTCTCTGACTGCATACCTATTTATGATAGAATTGGAGATTATCTAAAACATATTAATCTTTATGATGATTTTGCAGTTCAGTTGTTCGACAGAAAATGTAAAGACATTTTCACCCGATTTTCCATGGTTCCGGATGATTTCAAAGAAGAGTTCTATGCATTAATTAAAGATAATTTCTCCAAATATGAAACATCTCTTTTAAAGGAAGGAACACTTGAATCGTGTAATAAAAGAAGCAATACAATTTTTTACGCTGCACTAAATTCAAATTCATATATGGAATTTGAATTATTGGTCAATTCCTTTGATTTTAAAAAAACCTGTGACAAATGAAATTAGATAATGAAATGAAAGAAGATATGAACATAAAATATCAGTTAACTCACGAAAAAAAATATCAACGAGAACTTGATGATTTAAAAAATTCCACAAGCAGGTAAGTAACAGGAATTTTTAGAACATTCATGGATTAATTTAAAAGGCAATCCTAAAATTTTATTAATCTTGTCATATTAAAGATATAAATATGGATTGTGATGAATTATATATTTCTTTTCTATTTCCGCCTTCAGATTATGTGTCTGGAATAACTGTTTTTAAAAGAATTGCAGAAAATAACCGTAAAGTAGATGTATTACAATCAAATTTCAAATCAGATGATTTAATTGAATTCAACCAGTATGTTGATGAATATATTAACGATAGAATAATTATTGACATTGACTGTAAGTTTGACTGGTCTGACTGTATATTTAAATTCGTTAATAAAGGAATTAAGGCAATTAAAAAAGATTATAAAAAAATTTATTCCAGATCTTGGCTTATGTCAAATCATTTTTTAGCTTTTGAATATAAGTTAACTCATCCTGAAGTATTCTGGTGTGCTGAATTTTCAGACCCGTTAATTTATGATTTATCAAATAATCCAAAAAAGTATAAGCAGATGATAATAAACGACGATGAGTATATTTCAAAAATAAATCATCATATTGATATTTATAATAAGAATAAAGGTACAGATTATCCATTGATAGATAAAAACCCATCAGCTTATTATGTTGCTGAATATCTTGTTTATTTATTCTCTGATGAAATAATTTTTACAAATTTAAATCAGCAGCGGATTATGCTCTATCAGTTCTCTGTTGACATTGAGCAGTTGGTATTATCCAAAAGTAAAATTAAACAGCATCCAACATTGGACAGTAAGTTTTACAGGATATCTGATTGTGATTTGGATTTAAATGAAAATGATATTAATATTGCTTATTTCGGCAATGATTATTATTCAAAAAGACATTTTGAAAGTTTGTTTTTTGCAGTCGAATCGCTAAATCATAAATATAAGAATAAGTTGCACATTCATTTATACATTTCAGATGACGGGCTGGTTAAAAAACTAATCCCGTCAGATATTTTTGAGGTTAAAAAAACTTTAAACTTTTTGGATTTTTTAAATGCAACAACTAAATATGATGTTTTAATTGTAAATGATGTTTTAACAAAAGGCAATTATGGGTTAAACCCGTATTTACCTTCAAAACTTTCTGATTATATTGGTTCGGGCAGTGATATCTGGGCATTATATGAACCTGGCAGTTCACTTTCGAAATTTGATTTAAAATATAGGTCAGATATTTATGATTATACGGCATGCCGATGTGAATTAATCAGAATACTAGAGGATTATGGATTTAAAGATTATGATTACACAGTAAATGATGATTATTTCATTCAAAGACTAACAGATTTCAATGAATTGTATGAAAAAGAATTTAAAAGAGGACTTAAACTTGAACGCAAAGTAAAAAAACTTAAAAAAGAAAATGATGAAATTAAATCGTCAAATAGCTGGAAAATTACAAAACCCCTTAGAAGACTAAAAAATAAATAGAGAGCATTTAAATGACAGAAATATCAGTGATAATCCCCATATATAATGTTGAAAAATATCTCCATGAATGTTTGGACAGTATTGTTAATCAGAGCTTTCGCGATATTGAAATAATATGTGTTAATGATGGATCAACTGACAAGTCCTTAGATATTCTTGAGGAATATGCAAAAAGAGATGAACGTATAAAAATAATCAACCAGTCAAATCAGGGTCTTGGAGCAGCCAGAAATAAAGGTTTAAGTGTTGCCTGTGGAAATTACATTTATTTCATAGATTCGGATGACTTTATTGATTTAAATACTTTGGAAAAACTTCATGACAATATAGTTTCAAACAGGTCGGATGTTGTTTTATTTAAATTTCAGCAGTTTGACAATAATCATAATGTGCACCGAAGGGGAATTGAATTCAAAATTGATGACATCTTTGGAGACATTGACTATTCAAACTTTACATTCATTTATCTTGATGCAAAAAAGCATGTGATGAATTCAGCTTTTTCGGCTTGTCTTAAATTATATAAAAAAGAATTCTTAAATTCATTTGATGATTTTTACTTTCCCGAAGGAATATCCTTTGAAGACATATTTTTTCATGTTAAAGTGATGCTGAGAGCATCTAAAATATCATTTGTACCGGAATCCCTTTATTATTATCGATCTAATGAAGAATCCATTTTAAATTCATCAGCCAATGTTTTTGACATATTCAAATCAATTGATATGGTTGATGCTTTTTTAAAAGAAAATGATTATTATAGTACTTTGGAAAATGAGTTTATTTTCTTTAAAATAGCCCAGATATTGGTTTACATCATTTCAGCTGATTCCAATGATTATTTTAATAAAGCCAAAGAGGAATTCATAAATACTGAAATTAAAGATGAAAAATCACTTAAAAAGTATTCCCTAAATGGTTATAATTTAGTTATGCAATCTGATAATTATTGGGAGTATCTGATTAAATATTATAAAATTGAAAACTCAAAATTAAAAAGGGCAAATGATAAGTTATCCAAAGAGAATAAGAAATTGGAACAGTTCAATGAAGAACTGATGTCATCTAAAAGTTGGAAGATGACAAAACTGCTTCGTATTTTTTCGAAATCATAAAAAGTAATAATTGGTTTTGAACAGTTAATAATTACATTAATATATTTAATTAAATAAATTATATCTTAGTAGATATTTTTTCTACTATATAGTTATAACTATTTTGGTGTTTAAAAATGAATAAAAAGATAGGTATTATATTTGCTTTAGTATTAGTAACTTTCTTAGTTATGGGTACTGCAAGCGCTGGTTTATTTGACTTTTTAGGGGGCGGAAATGACTCAGACAATGCTACTGCAAATGATGAAGACACTTTCATCGTAGGATTCGACGCTGAATTCCCTCCTTACGGATATAAAGACGACAGTGGAAACTATGTTGGTTTCGACTTAGACTTAGCAAAAGAAGTTTGTAAAAGAAACAATTGGACATTTAAAGCACAACCAATCGATTGGGATGCTAAAGATGCGGAAATTGACTCAGGATCTATTGATTGTATCTGGAACGGATTTACCATCAACGGCAGGGAAAACGACTACACCTGGTCAGAACCATATATTGACAACAAACAAGTAGTTGTTGTAAAATCCGATTCAGGAATTAAATCATTAGATGATCTGGCAGGTAAAACTGTAGAAACACAAAAAGACTCTTCAGCATTAGCTGCACTTGAAGGGGATAACAAAACATTAGCAGATAAGTTCGCAAACTTAAATCAGGTTGCTGATTATAACACTGCATTTATGGATTTGGAATCTGGAGTATGTGATGCTGTAGCTATAGATATTGGTGTGGCACAATACCAGGTATCTTCAAAAGATAACTCTGATGCATTTACTATTTTAAAAGACCCAATTTCATCAGAACAATATGGTGTTGGGTTTAAAAAAGGAAATGATGCATTAAAAGATAAGGTACAGGCAACTTTAGATGAAATGTTTGCTGACGGTACTGTAGCTAAAATCGCTGAAAAGTACAATGATGCTGGTGTGCCTGGTTCTTTAATCACAAAATAAAATAAATTGGTTTCAGAGGGAGAATTATTAAATGATATTGGGCAATGTAATTTCACAACTGCTAGGAGGTATGGTTACCTCTGTTGAGATATTCTTACTTACTCTATTATTCTCTCTTCCTCTTGGTTTGGTAATTGCAGGAGGAAGAATGAGTAATTTTGGACCTATCCGATGGTTGATGAGAATTTACATCTCAATTATGAGAGGAACGCCATTGATGTTACAGTTAATCGTAGTATTTTTTGCACCGTATTATCTGTTCGGAGTCAGCCTTTCAGCTGATTACAGATTCATTGCAGTAATTATTGCATTCACTATGAATTATGCAGCATATTTTGCTGAAATATATAGGGGTGGAATTGAATCTATTAACAGTGGACAATATGAAGCTGCGCAGGTACTCGGTTATTCCAGATTGGAAACATTTTTTATAATTATCATGCCTCAGGTATTTAAAGTAATTCTTCCTTCAGTAACCAATGAAGTAATTACACTTGTTAAGGATACTTCTCTGTCTTTTGTTATTGCAATTCCAGAAATGTTTACGGTAGCTAAACAAATTGCAGCCGCAGATGCTTCAATCGCTGCATTGCTGGTAGCGGGTATCTTCTATTATCTGTTCAATATAATTGTTGCATTTGCAATGGAACGCTTAGAAAAAAGATTGGATTATTATGAATAGGTGATATTATGAGTTTGCTTGAAGTTAAAAAACTTAAAAAAAGTTTTGATGATAATGTTGTCTTGAAAGATATTTCTCTAAGTGTTGAAAAAGGTGAGGTTTTAGCTATTATCGGACCGTCCGGTTCGGGTAAGTCAACATTACTTAGATGCATAACTGATTTGGAAACCGAAGACAGTGGTGAAATTAATTTTGATGGAACTTTTGGATTGGTGTTCCAGAATTTCAATCTGTTTCCTCATCACTCTGTGATGAAAAATATTACCAATGCACCTATACGTGTTCAAAAAAGAGATAAAAATGAAGTTTTTGAACATGCAAGAGATTTACTTAAAAAAATGGGTCTTGAAGATAAGGAGGATGCCTATCCCTGTGAGTTGTCAGGCGGTCAGCAGCAGCGTGTATCAATTGCAAGGGCACTTGCAATGAATCCGGATATTTTATTCTTTGACGAACCAACTTCAGCATTGGATCCTGAATTGACCGGTGAGATTTTAACTGTAATACGTGATCTTGCAGCTGAAAATATGACCATGGTAATTGTTACTCACGAAATGGCTTTTGCTCGTAATGTAGCTGACACTATTATTTTTATGGATGGTGGAGTCATTGTAGAGGAAGGTTCACCTGATGAGGTTTTCTCCTCTGATAATAAGAGGATGAAAGAATTTTTAGGTAAATTTTATGATTAATTTTTTTTTTAATCAATTACTTTTGTTAATTTTTGATAATAATTTACTTGTATTTTTGATTGATTAAACACATTGCTTTAATCAATACTCTATTTATATTGATAATATATTTAAAATGATTGTGAAGGGTTTCAATTTTTTTTTAATTTAATATTTGGTTAATCTTCATGTAACCATAAATTTATTAAATATATGGTAATAAAATATTATTAACTACTTGTTATTTTTGAGGTGATAATAAATGCGTTGTCCTAAGTGTGATAGTGAAAATAATGATTCTGCAAAATTCTGTAAAAAATGTGGAACACCACTCAAAAAGAATACAATCAGTCATGAAAACAGAATTAATTCAATGAATGAATCCAAATCCGGCAACAATACTAGCAAATACATTATTATTGCATTGGTGATTGTTGTAATTGTTCTTGCTGGAGCTTTTGTTTATATTTCTGCATTCGGTTTAAATCAAAGTAATGACTCACAACAGCCTCATGACAATCAAACTATTTCTCAAAGTGATGAACCTGAACAGGAAGAAACCTCTCAAGTTACTAATGCTGTTAAAAACACTCCTAAAAAGTCTGACATGACAATACTGGGAGGAAGTTTTACTACAGGCAGCGAACTTGAAGACAAAACTTACGCATCAATTTATGTAGGTCCGGAATATGCTGGTGAAGACGTGACAATACAGATATTCTATTCACGGGACGGGAGTACTTTAAATAATGGAAATATGGTTCCGGTAACTGTTGATTCATCAGGTTATATTGACGTGAGAAGTGCAGATGCATACAAGTACTTCCCGGACTTTGCGGAAATTAATTTATATGATTCTGCGGGAAAATTATTGGATTCAAGAAGTGTAAATTTAAATCCTGAAAGCGGTACTCAAAGATTTTAACTTTGAGTACAAATATTTTATTTTTTAAAGACTGGAAATATGATGTATATGATTGGTTATACAAATATTATAGATAGGTGTTAATGAAATGAATATTACTGTTATTGGAACAGGTTATGTTGGTCTTGTAACTGGTGCATGTTTTTCTAAAATGGGAAATAAAGTTTATTGTGTCGATATTGATGAGGCAAAAATTGAAGGTTTAAAAAATGGGATTTTACCAATTTTTGAGCCTCATTTAGGTACAATGGTTAAAAATGGTCAGGAAAAGGGTGATTTGATATTTACAACTGACATTAAAGAGGCACTTGAAGATACAAATATAATTTTCATTGCTGTAGGAACTCCAATGGCAGGTGACGGTTCAGCTAATCTGGATTATATTTTCTCGGCTGCAACAGATATAGCCGAAAATATTTCTCATGATTCACTGGTGGTAATCAAATCCACAGTTCCAATCGGCACAGGTTTTAAAGTAAAACAGCATATTGAAAATATTTTGAATAAGAATAATTCTTCGGTTAAAATTGACATTGCCTCCAACCCGGAATTTTTAAAGGAGGGAAGAGCCATTGAGGATTGCATGCATCCCGATCGCGTAGTTATTGGTGCTGAAAATGATGAGGTTTTAGACACATTAAAGGATTTATATTCCTCATTTGTCCTAAACCATGACAGGTTTGTTTTGATGGATATTAAATCATCTGAAATGACAAAATATGTTGCAAATGCAATGCTTGCAACTAAAATATCATTTATGAATGAAATAGCTAATATTTGTGAACTTACAGGTGCGGATGTTCGCCAAGTTCGTTTGGGAATTGGTTCAGATAGGCGTATTGGATATGATTTTATATATGCAGGTTGCGGATATGGTGGAAGTTGCTTTCCTAAGGATGTTCAGGCACTGATTAACACTGCCCAGATTCATGGCTATGAACCAATGATATTGTCCAATGTTGAAAAGGTTAATTTTAATCAAAAGAAGGTTCTGGTAAACAAGGTAGTTGATAGGTTTGGTGATGATTTAAGAGGTCGAACTTTTGGAATTTGGGGACTTGCTTTTAAACCTGGTACTGATGATGTACGTGAAGCTACATCACTTGAGGTAATTTCATCACTTATTCAAAAAGGTGCAAAAATAAAGGCATATGACCCTGAAGCCAGTGAAGAATTTAAAAAAAATATTGATGAAAAATATTTGAATTCAATAGAGTTTGCAGATAACAGATACTCAGCAACTGATGGCTGTGACGGGTTAATATTGATAACTGAATGGAAAGAATTTAGAAATCCTGATTTTGAATTATTAGCCGAAAAATTAAATGAAAAAATAATATTTGATGGAAGAAATATTTATGATAAAAAAATAGCAAACAAGGGATTTGAATTATTCCAGATTGGTTGTTAATTATTTCATTTTAAGGATGTTTTGATAAAAAAACAATTTATACAATTTTAAATGGAGATAAAATGGTTAAAATTTCGATTATAATGCCCGTATACAATGATGAGGAATACCTTGGCGAATCTATTGACAGTATACTTAAACAAACATTAAATGATATTGAACTTATCTGTATTAATGACGGTTCAACAGATAGTTCATTAGAAATTTTAAACGAATATGCAAATAAATATGATTTTATTAAAGTTTTCACAAAAGAGAATGAAGGTTCCGGAATTGCCAGAAATTATGCCTTAACTAAAGCATCAGGAGAATATATTGCTTATCTGGATTCGGATGATATCTTTGTTAATGAAAAAGCGCTTGAATTGATGTATAATTCGGCAATAAAAAATAATGCTTTAATGGTTTCAGCTAATCTTAAAGGCATTAACCGTAAAGGAAAGTTTGTAAACAATAAGAATCTTGAAAGATTCACTAATGAAGGTTTCATCACACCTGAACAGTATGGAATTCCCTACTCCTTTTATAAAAATATATTTAAAAGGGAATTACTGGTTGAAAACAATATTATTTTCCCGGACTTGTTAAGGGGTCAGGATCCAGTCATGCTGGCTGAAATATTCACACATATTGATAAAATTCCAACGGTTCCAGTTGATTTATATGGTTTCAGATATGCTCAAGGAAGTGGATTGTTAAAAATCAATACTTACCGTAAAAAATATGATTACATAAAACATTTTAAGGAAACATTTGATATTCTGGAAGCCGCAGGATTCAATGTAATGAAGGAAAACTATGTGGAGAAACTCGTTGAATTCATTAAATCATTTCACAATACATACACAAAAGAAATAAAAGACATTGTATATGATGTATTTAGTGACGATGAGGATATACTGGAGTTAGTAAAGGATTATTTCATCAATCCTAAGATTTCGGTTATTATTCCGGTTTATAATGCTTCCGATTTTTTACATGAATCAATTCCAAGTGTTTTAAAACAGTCTTTAAAGGAAATAGAATTAATCTGTGTTAATGATGGATCAAAAGATAATTCACTGGAAATCTTAGAAGAATTTGCTAAACAGGACAGTAGAATTAGAATAATTAATCAGCCAAATGCCGGTTGTGGAGCAGCAAGAAACAGAGCTTTGGATGAAGCCTGCGGAGATTATATTTACTTTTTTAATCCGGATGATTATATTTCAAAAAATGCCTTTAAAGAATTATATAAAAATGCAATAAATAATGATTCTGATTTGGTTATATCTAAAATAGCAAGATTCAGAAACGGTGAAGAAATAAATTACTCCATGCCGGGATTTGATTTTGAAAATGTATTTAAAAATGAGGATTTTAACAATTTCACTTTTAATTATAAAGATGTGAAAAAATATGTTTTAAACTCATCTTTTGCACCAGGAACCAAATTATATAAAAGGGAATTTTTAGATAACTATGATGATTTCAGATTCCCAACTGATGTTGCTTTTGATGACACTCCCTTTCATGTTCAGTCAATGTTAAGGGCATCAAAAATCTCATTCATTCCAAAATTTTTTTATTTTTACAGAACCAATCCAAATTCAATAAACAACACTTTTCACATTTTTACAATTTGTGATATTGTTGAGAAATTCTTGAAAAAAGAAAAATATTACAATGAATTCACAGAAGAATTTAAATTGTTTAAAATCACTCAAATTAATAATTATTTGATTTCCACTGGTTCTGATGAATATTTCCAACGTGCTAAAAGTGAATACTCAGACATTTCATTAGGCAGAAACCATCTGGTCAACTCTCCTTTATTAAAGAGATATAATCTAGTATTGGAATCAGATTCCTTTGAAGAGTATAAATCTAAAGAATATGATTTGCACATTGAAGAATTAAAGAATAAGGGAATCAAATTAAAAGAAAAAAATAAACAATTGAAAAAAGAAAATAAAAAATTGAAAAAAGATTTGTCAGAGCAAAAAAAATTAAATCAGTCAATTTTATCTTCTTCAAGTTGGAATTCAACAAAGTACTTCAGGAAATTTACAAATGTTTTAAGAAAGATTAAGAGAGGATTATAAAATGGTAAAGGTTTCAGTTATTATTCCAGTCTATAATGAAAAATATTTATCCGAATGTTTGCAATGCCTCATTAATCAGACATTAAACGACATTGAAATTATCTGTATTGATGATGGTTCAACAGATAAATCAGCAGATATTCTTGAAACTTTTAGCGAAAATGATGATCGCTTTAAAATCATATCCACTCAAAATTTAGGAGTTGGGCATGCAAGAAATATTGGACTGGATAATTCAAGTGGAGAATACATTTATTTCATTGATGCCGGAGATTTCATTGAATTGAATACTCTTGAGGAACTTTACAATACTTCTTTTGAAAAAAATCTAGATGTCCTGATTTTTCAGATGATAAATTACGACGATGAAAAGGATGAATATTACACTACAGATTATTATGACATGTCTGATTTAAAGGAATTTGTAAAAGAGGATGTTTTTAATTATGAGGATTTGGGTGATTTAATTTTTGAAATATGTGTGTGTCCCGTTAATAAATTTTATAAAAGAAGCTTAATTAAGGATTTTTTCATACGATTTCCCGAAGGTGTTATTTTTGAAGATAATATATTCTTTTGGAAAATGTTATTCAACGCCAAGAGAATGGGGTTTGTTCCAAAATATTATTATGTCCGTCAAAGGCATGACAGTTCAGTTATGAAAACTCCTGATATTAAGTTTACTGATACATTACTGATACATAATATGATTTTCGACATATTCAAAGAATATGGTCTGTTTGATAAGTACAAGGCTATTTTATTTAATAAGAAAATATTGATGGTTTATTCTCGATTAACTCAGGTGGCAAAAAAGGATAAAAAATTATTCTTTGAAAAAATGAAAAAGGATTTCTTCAATATGGTGGATGAATACGGATATGAGGATATCTTCAGCTGTCTGAATGAAGAAAATAGGGTTATTTTTAATGGTGTCCTTAACTGCCAAACTGTTGGGGAGTATATTTTAATAATGGATAATTTTAAGTTTGAATCAAGAAATAACAGATTAATTTCTAATAATAAAAAACTGAAAAAAGAATATGGATTATTAGAAAAAGAAAATAATTCCCTTTTGTCTTCAACAAGCTGGAAAATTACAAAACCGTTAAGGTTTGTTAAAAATTATTCAATAACAGAACATTTCCTAAACAGAAGTAATAGTTATGTTTTTTATAAAAAAGGTTATGAAGATTTAACCAGAAACAATACTAAACTCAAAAAAGAAGTTAATCGAGAAAAAAATAAAAACAAACAGTTGCTTGAAGATAAAAAACAATTGTTCAGAGACAATAATTATTCACAATTACAATCCCATGTCTATCACAATGAATTAACTGATTTAAAGGGTAATATCGATTATATTTTTGATAAAACTTCAGATTTTAATGATTTAGAAGAAATAGGTTTATTTGTTAAGTTATTTAAATATAAATGCACTCTTGATAATTTAAACAGGAATCCTCATCAGTTATATAGAGATGATATGGCACGAATAGATATTAAGAATTTTGGAATCTGTTCCAATACTGTTGAAGTTCTTGAAAATTCTGATTCAAATCCTATACAAAGTTTCCCGGTATGGTTTGCTGATAAAAAAGGTAAAGGATTAATGGTTAAAAGTTATTCCGGTGATTTAAATCTAAAATTGAAAATAATCAATGATGGAAAGCTGAAAATATCACTTTTAAGTCTTAATTTAAAGGATGAAAATGGCAAAAAAATAGACAGGTTTGTAGAATATACATCATTTGTGATAAACGGTGTAGATTATTTGGATAATCCTGCATTATACAGTCATAAACGACCATTTACTGTTGAAATACCAGTGCAAAATTTGGATATTCTGGATATTAATTTTAAATGGACGACTTATGATAGAACAAATCCCATTATTGACGACAATGGTAAAGAAATATATCAGGAAATTAGAAATGATCTTATCGCATCAGAACCGCCGGCAGGCCTCCTTGAAAAAATGCCTATTGATTTATATGGATTTTATATAAGGATTTTAAATTATGAAACTTATAATGAATATGTTAATTTCATTAATGCTTTAAAAACCAATTATGATTATGTAAACAAAAAGGAAATGCAGGTTGAAATTGATAATTTCAAGGAATATGGTCTTAACCGTGAAAAAAGGGATGAATCAATAATTGTTTCATTAACTTCATACCCTGAACGTATGAGGGACATTCATTTTTGCATCTATTCCTTATTGAAACAGAATTTCAAACCTGATAAGGTTATTCTTTGGTTGGCCAGAGAACAGTTCCCAAATAAAGAAGATGACATTCCGGATGAAGTTTTGAAATTAAAGGAAAACGGTTTAACAATCAAATGGTGTAAGGATATTAAATCTTATAAAAAACTGATTCCTATTTTAAAGGAATATCCTGATGATTTCATTGTAACTGCAGATGATGATATTTATTATCATGAAGATTGGCTGGAAAAAATGTGGAAGGTGCATCTTGAAAATCCAAATACTATTATATCCTCTAGAGCAAGAATAATTTCAAAAGATTCCTGTAATGGGTTGGTGGGTTATGATAAGTGGAAATTATCTGACGGATTTTGCAAATCTTCATATTTAAATTTCGCAACAGGGGCGGGAGGAATTATGTATTTCCCGCATTCATTATCTGATAAGGTTTTTGATGAAGATATTTTCATGAAATTATGTCCAACAGGTGATGATATCTGGTTTTGGGCAATGACTGTTTTAAATAAAACAAAAATAACAGGTATTGATGCTCCTTATAATTTTTTAACATATGTGAATGTTGCAAGGGAAGTAAATGTAATTAATAATTATACATTGTGGTATTTAAACAAAGCCGGAAAAAATGATGTTCAAATAAAAGGTATTCTCAAAGAGTTTCCTGAAATTTTAGAAATAATTAATAATGATTAAAGGGATTTTATGAGTAATAATGAATGTGATAAAAAAATTAAAGAATTAGAAAATGAAATTGAGAGATTAAATTCAATCATTGAAGAAAAGGATAGGATTATTGATGAAACAAAAGAATACTTATTTGTTTTAGAATATGAACTTGGAAAGAAAAAATGATGGTCTGATTGAATAAATGATAATTGGGTGTTGGGTTAATAAAATGAATTATAAAAATTTATTATTTAAAATAGATAATATTTGTTTTACAGTATTAATTATATTTGCATTAATTTGTACTTTAAAAATGGCAGAATTTTGTCTGTCTGGAGGTACATTAAATCCGGATATTAGTTTATATTCTATTACTGCTTTAAAATATGCTGGAATTGATTATTATGGTATTGTAAATCCGGAGGAGATATTTTACACTCCTATTATTTCGTTTTTAACTTCATTATTATTTAGGATGGGTTTAGTTGATAAAGCTGCAATAATTATTGTTTCAGCAATTTTTGGATTTTTAGGTTATATTGGTTTATATTTTCTTTTAAAAACAAGATTCAATTCTCTATTGAGTTTAATTGGAGTTGTTATATTTGGAAGTACTTCAGTTGTAATATTTAATTTATCTAAAGGAATGATAGATATTCCTGCACTTTCAGTTTCAATATGGGTGCTTTTATTTGCTATTAAATCTATTGATGATAATCCCAAATATTTCTTAATTACTTGTCCATTATTTTTTATAGGTTTTTTTGTAAAATATACAATGGGATTTGTACTTCCAGTAATATTTGTTTATTATTTGATGAATAGGAATTTCATTGATGTTGTTGATTCCATAATATATGATAAATCATTGTTTAAAAAGAAATTTATGAACTATATTTCTTCTCGAGAGTTTAAGTATATTTTAGTTGCGATTGTTATTGGTTTTATTTTAGCTATTATCATTTCTAAAATGTTAATTTTGGATTATGGGGGGTCTTTAACATTTTTTGAACAATCTGTCAATTCTTTTAATGGAAATAAGGATATTATTATGTCTAATATTTTTAATCTGGACAAATCTTATTATATTGATAATTTTTCAGACTTTTTATTTGAAAAACAGGATTTTGGTTTAATTTTTGCATATTTGCTGTATGTTATATTGGCTTTGGGTTTTGCAGTAAATTTATTAAATGTTATTATTAATTCAAAGTTCATTGAATCTAAAAGGAAATCCTTTAAAATTAAACACTTTAAAAAATTATTGATTGTGTTATTGATTATATCTGCATTTATATCATTTTATGGATTTAAAGTTCTTGAAAATAATATGGTTTCAAATATTGCTTTTATTTGTGGAGTTCTATTTTTATATTCTCTTTTAAATAAGTTTCCATGCAATGAAAAAAAGTTATCTTTCAATTTATTGTTCTTAACATTTTTCATGGTGAATCTGATATTCTTTTCACTATATCCTCATAAGACATTCCGTTATGCTCTGCCGTTACTTCCATCATTTGTATATGCTGTTGTATGGGCTCTTGAGTCAATATTTGACTTTTTAACTAATGGTTTTAAAAATAATGAAACATTTATAAGTAAAATTAGTTTTGATGTTAAATATTCTAATTTATCCAAAATTATTGCGATTATGCTGGTTTTAATATTCATGCTATCCACATTCTCATTTATATTGCCTATGGAGTTCAATCGTTCTAATGAAATTTATCAGGAAGTTTTATACAAAGGTTTTTCAAATGATTTGGATGATGCCTGTGAGTATATTATAAATACTGATCCAGATTATCATTCAAAGACGTTTGCATCATTTTTCCATTCTTCAAGAATTATTAGGTGGAATATGAATGTTAATGTAACGATATTGGATTCTGAAGATTCAAACCTTAATAGTTTCGATGAAACTGATTATATTATATTATATGAAGATTTGGAATTTGATAATTATCATAAAATCAAGGATTGTAGAGATTTTCATATATATTATCATAACTAATATTTTGTTAGATGTTGGGTGTGATAATGATTGAACTAAATGGGTTGGGTGTTGATATGTGTTTTCCAAAAATTTCAGTAATTCTGCCAGTTTATAACGCTCAGGAATATATTAAAAAAGCTATTGAGAGTGTTGTCAATCAAACATTCACAGATTTTGAATTAATCATTGTAAATGACGGATCAACAGACAATACTTCAGATATTCTAAGTCAGTTTGATGATAGACGGATTTGTGTTATTAATCAGAATAACTTAGGTCCTGGTGCTGCAAGAAACAATGCATTACAAATTGCTGGAGGTGAATATGTAATGTATTTG